>JBKPSE010000134.1:0-5020 GCA_046765855.1 Acidobacteriota bacterium
CCATCTGCATCGCCGTGGTGAGCGCGTAGGTGAACCCGGAGCATGCCGCTCCGAGATCGAATCCCCACGCCCGTCCGGCGCCGAGTTTCGTCTGCAGCATGCACGCGGTACTGGGGAAGATCGTGTCGGGCGTCGTGGTACCAACGACGATGAACCCGATCTGATCGGGCGTGAGGCCGGCCTCGGCGATCGCGCCTTCCGCGGCGATCTTCGCCAGGTCGGAAGTGGCGACGCCCGGCTCCGCAATGTGCCGTTCGCGAATGCCGGTCCGCTGCAGGATCCACTCGTCGGTCGTATTGACGAGTTTTTCAAGATCCGCGTTGGTCAGGACCTTCGGAGGAACGTAAGTCGCGAGCCCGGTGATCTTCACCGGCCGCACTGACCACGGGCGTTGACTGGCGCCGGATGTGTCGCTCATTGTGCAAGTCGGAAATGTGCAATGAATTATGAAGCGTTTCGCCGGCGAAATGACAGCGCATCGACGACTACCACAGGCGCGTGTCGCGGTCCGCGGACGACAGTCCGAAATATTCGTAGGCCTTCACCGTTGCCACACGTCCGCGCGGCGTCCGATCGAGAAAGCCCGCCTGGATCAGGAACGGCTCGTGGATGTCCTCGAGCGCGTCGCGCTCTTCGCTGAGCGCTGCGGCAAGACTGCCGACTCCCACCGGACCGCCGCCGAACTTGTCGATGATCGTACGCAGCAGACGGCGGTCGACTTCATCGAACCCCTGTTCGTCCACCTCCAGCATCTTCAACGCCTTGCTGGCGACCTCGGTAGTGATGCGTCCGTCCGCCTTCACCTGCGCGTAATCGCGCACGCGCCGCAGCAGTCGATTGGCGACGCGCGGCGTGCCTCGCGACCTGCGCGCGATCTCTCGCGCCGCATCGGCATCGACCGGCACGCCGAGAATCCGCGCCGAACGGATCAGGATCTCGAAGATATCCTCGCTTCCGTAGAAGTCGAGCCGATGGACGATGCCAAATCGTGAACGCAGCGGCGACGTCAGCAGTCCCGTCCTGGTGGTCGCGCCGACGAGCGTAAAGCGCTGCAGGGGAACTTTCACGGAGCGCGCGCTCGGGCCCTGGCCGATGACGATGTCGAGCTCGTAATCTTCCATCGCCGGATAGAGGATCTCCTCGATCGCCGGACTCATGCGATGGATTTCGTCGATGAAGAGGACCTCGCGCGCCTGCAGGTCCGTGAGCATCGCCGCAAGATCGCCTGGCTTCTCGATCACGGGTCCTGCGGTTGGCCGGATGGCGACCCCAAGCTCGTGCGCGATTACGCCGGCCAGCGTGGTCTTGCCAAGACCGGGAGGGCCGTAGAGCAGGACGTGGTCGAGCGCCTCACCGCGCTGGCGGGCGGCGGCGATCGACACCTCGAGCTGCTCGCGCACGCGATCCTGCCCGATGTATTCGTCGAGCGTCCGCGGCCGCAGCCCGGCTTCGTACTGGACGTCCTCGTCCTGCGATGTGCCGTTGACGAGCGGATCGTTACTCACTTCAATCGAGCCGCGGTCATGCCCGCGTCATGCCTCGCAGAATATCGCGGAGCAGATCTTCGAACTCGGCATGCGGCGACTTTTTGAGCGCGCTGTCGACCGCCTTCTCTGCCACAGCCCGGTTGTAGCCCAAGTTCGTCAGCGCCGACAAGAGGTCCGCCTTGACCTCGTCACCGCCGGAGACTGCGGCCCCCTCGGCGACAGCCGCCGCAGACGGCAAACGGTCCTTGAGTTCGAGGCCGATCCGCTCGGCCGTCTTCTTGCCGACGCCCGGAATCCGCGTCAGGCGCGCCACGTCTTGCGCGCGAATCGCGCGCACGAGCTCACCGGGATCGATTCCCGAGAGCACTGCGAGCGCCAGCTTCGGGCCGATGCCGCTGATCGCGATCAGCCGTTCGAACAGATCCTGCTCCAGCGCGGAGGCGAAGCCGTAGAGCGCGATGACGTCCTCGCGCACGTGGGTATGGACGCGCAGCGACACGTTCGCCCCGTCTTCGCCGAGGCCGTAGAACGTCGACAGCGGCACGATGACCTCGTAGCCGACGCCGTTCACGTCGACGACGATCCGGTTGGGATGTTTCTCGAGGATCGTCCCGGCGAGACGCGCGATCATTTCCTGGTCGTCGCCGACCCGTCGGGCCGCGGCAACATTCCCCACCCCGGGGCGCCCTGGCACCGGAGCGTCGCGACGCTTCCCTCCGGGCGTCGCGAGCGGCTGCGCCCGCCTGTTCCGGACGCGGCCGTCATGGTCTGTAGCTGCGCCAGCTCGTCAGTCTGGTCTGCGAAATGTTGCGCGAAGCGGCGGCGGCAATCGCGCCGGCCGAACTGTGGATGTGACAGATGGCGACGGCAATCGCGTCCGACGCGTCGTGCGGCGACGGCGCCGCCTCGAGGCCGAGAAGCATCTTCACCATCTGTCCGACCTGCTGCTTTTCCGCTCGACCGAAACCAACGACGGCGCGTTTGATCTCAGCCGGTGTGTATTCGACGATCGGCACGCCGGCGCCCGACGCGGCGAGCAGCGCCACGCCGCGCGCGTGCCCGAGACGCAGCGCGCTCCTGACGTTTCTGGCGTGAAAGATGTTTTCAATCGCGACGCAGTCCGGGCGGCATTCCGAGAGCAACGCGACCAGACCGGCATGAATAACGTGGAGCCGCTCGGGAAAAGCGCTCTTGGCAGGAGCCGAAAGCGCGCCGCAGAGAACGAGCCGGTGACGGCGGCCGTCCGTGTCGATGCAGCCGTAACCGGTGCGCTCGGAGCCAGGATCGATCCCGAAGACTTTCATTTATTCTCGGGGGCCCCGCTGCGCGCGCGCGGCTTGCACGCGTTCGCGCGTGCTCGCGGGAGGCTCACGCGAGGGAGGCCTCGATCTCCTTCTCCTCGATGTCGGCGTTGGTCCAGACTTTTTTGGTGTCGTCGTGCTCCTCGAGGGCTTCCATCAACTTGACCATCTGCTGCGCGGGTTTGCCTTCGAGCTTGATGTAGTTCTTGGGCAGCAGTGCGATCTCGGCCGCCGCCGGCTCGATGCCCAGGCTCTTCACCGCTTCGAGCACGGGCGGATAGGTCTCCGGCGACGACACCACTTCCCAATTGTCATCATCGTCCTGCATGTCATCGGCGCCGGCGTCGATCGCGGCGGCGAGCAGTTTCTCTTCGTCCGCCTTGCTTTTCTCGATGACGATGTAGCCCTTCTTCTCGAACATCCAGGCGACGCTGTTCGCTTCGCCGAGGTTGCCGCCGTACTTCGTCAGCAGGTGCCGCATTTCACCGACGGTGCGGTTCTTGTTGTCGGTGAGGGTCTCGATCATGATCGCGACGCCGCCGGGTCCGTAGGCCTCGTAGGTGATCTCGTCGTAGGACACGCCGGGCAGCTCCCCGGTGCCGCGCTGGACGGCGCGCTTGATGTTGTCGGCAGGCATGTTGACCGACTTGGCTTCGGCGATGATCGTCCGGAGCCGAGGGTTGCTGTCCGGATCGCCGCCGCCGTTGCGCGCGGCAACCGTCAGTTCCTTGATGATGCGCGTGAACACTTTCCCGCGCTTGGCGTCCGCCGCGCCCTTTTTGTGCTTAATCGTGTGCCATTTCGAGTGGCCGGACATGGTGCAAGAACTCCAGAAGAGAGCCGAAAACTGCCGAAAAGACCGAGAAAAAAGGCGTCAGGATCCTATCATGGCCGCCCCCGCAGCCGCTATCAGCGCGCGCGGTCGCGTCCTCGGGATCCGATCGGCCGCAGACGGCGGCAGCGCGTCAGACGTTGGCCGCGAATTGCCGGATCGACTCGACGGCGTCGGGCAGATGGGAGCGCCCGTTGCGCACCTTGAGCCGCATCACCGGAACGGTGGCAGCGACCCGGGAGATATCGGTGAACACCCTCTCGAGATCGCGGCGATCCTCGACGTCGAGGAGGTAGGCGAAACGCAACAGGTCCACGAACCTGGTCGAGGGACGGCACCGCCGCATTGCCGCCGCTGCGCCGTTGGCGCCACGCGGCGAGAGCAGGAACAACGCGCGCAACGGACTGCGCTCGGCGTGAAAAAGACCTGGCCGATCGACGCGCTGCTTCGTCGTGTAATGCGCAACACGGCTGCGCCGAGCCCGGCCGATCAGCGCATTCGCCGCGCCGCCCGGGAAAAGCCGAAGACCCGGATAGCAGGGCACCGCGAGCGCGCCGCTCTCGGTCAGGTCAATCGCAAGACAGTCATCTGCGACGATGCGTCCCCCTCGTGCCGCGAACGCGGCGGCGAGCGTCGACTTGCCGCGGCCTGCCTCGCCGACGAACGCCACCGTGCCGACGCCGGCCAGATGCACGGCGCTCGCGTGCAGCGACAACGCTCCGTGCCGGCTGGCCACGAGCGGCAGCACCTGATCGATCAGCAGATGGCGCAAGGTGTCGGCCGGAATGTTGCGGCGCGCGCTGACCGCGATGCGCGTCGCGTCGGCGTTGACCACGAAGTCGGCGAGCTGCTGGGCGAAGCGCAAGACATACTCTGAGCCGAGCCGCCCGAACGAGAGCCACGCCCTTCCACGCGCCGTCCGCCAGTGATGAAACCAGCGGACCTCCCGGGTGTCGATGAACTGCGTTGGAACGGTGATCGAGCAGATCGCAGGCCCTGACGCGCGTCGCAGCGGCGGGAGCGGAATGTCGCTGGCGGCGATCAGACCGCAGAATTCGTACGAGAGCCGTTCAGCGCGCATCGCGCGTGTACCGGGTAACGACTTCGGCGACGAACGCGGCCGCTTCCGCGGGCGAGGGAAAGAGTTCGCGATGCCGCGCGAAGACTTCCGCTTCGATATCGGCGAGCGGGCGGACGCCGTCGCACAGCTCGAGCACCGAACGACGCGCGACACCGCGTTCGGTCAGGACCGGCCGGTAGGCAGGATGCGTCATGCGCACGTCGGCCGCATCGATCAACATCCCGTCGAGCGTGGAATGGCGGAAGACAATCGGATCCGTGTGCCGCGGCTGCACCGTCACGGTCCATGAGACGAGCATGTCTTCGGGAAGGATACGCAT
>JBKPSE010000135.1:0-3646 GCA_046765855.1 Acidobacteriota bacterium
GTCTCGGACTGCGGCTCCACGCCGGCGACCGAGTCGAACACCGCGACCGCGCCGTCGAGCACGCGCAGCGACCGCTCGACTTCGGCGGTGAAGTCGACGTGGCCTGGCGTGTCGATGATGTTGATGCGATGCTCGCGCCAGAAGCAGGTCGTGGCGGCGGACGTGATGGTGATGCCGCGCTCCTGTTCCTGCTCCATCCAGTCCATGACCGCGGTCCCCTCGTGGACTTCACCGATCTTGTAGGTGATGCCGGTGTAGAAGAGGATGCGTTCGGTCGTGGTGGTCTTGCCGGCATCGATGTGGGCCATGATGCCGATGTTGCGCGTTCGAGCTAACGGTGTTTCCCGTGGCATTTTCAGTGTCCAGCTGCCGGCTTCCGGCTACCAGCGATAGTGAGCGAAGGCCTTATTGGCTTCAGCCATGCGGTGAACGTCTTCGCGCTTCTTCACCGCACCGCCGCGGAGATTGGCCGCGTCCATCAGCTCGTTGGCGAGCTTTTCCTGCATCGTCTTGCCGTCGCCGCGCTCGCGCGCGTAGCCGACCAGCCAGCGGATGCTGAGTGAGAGGCGGCGGT
Source organism: Acidobacteriota bacterium (assembly GCA_046765855.1). Lineage (GTDB taxonomy): Bacteria > Acidobacteriota > Vicinamibacteria > Vicinamibacterales > 2-12-FULL-66-21 > JAICSD01. The sequence continues at coordinate 575 of JBKPSE010000135.1, forward strand.
TCGGGTTGACCTCCACCGGCACCTGATAGTTGCTGCCGCCGACGCGGCGCGACTTCACTTCGAGCGCCGGCTTGACGTTCTCGACCGCCTTCTTGAACACCTTGAGCGGATCGTCGCCGGTCTTCTCCTGAATCGAGCGGAGGCTGGCGTACATGATGCGCTCGGCGGTGTTGCGCTTGCCGTCGCTCATCAGCGTGCTGATGAACTTGGTCACCAGCGAGCTGCTGTAGATCGGATCCGGCGGTACTTCACGCTTGGGGATTTCTCGACGTCTCGGCATATCTCAGTTACCAGTTTCCTGTTTCCAGTTCCCTGTTTCCGGCTATCTGCTTCCGGCTTTCAGCTGCGACATTTATGACTTCGGCCTCTTTGCGCCGTATTTCGAACGACCCTGCTTCCGTCCCTGCACGCCGACCGCGTCGAGCGTGCCGCGGACGACGTGGTAGCGGACGCCGGGGAGATCCTTCACACGGCCGCCGCGAATCAGCACCAGCGAGTGCTCCTGCAGGTTGTGGCCGACGCCCGGGATGTAAGTGGTGACTTCGATCCCGTTGGTGAGGCGGACGCGCGCCACCTTGCGCAGCGCCGAGTTCGGCTTCTTGGGGGTCTGCGTGAACACGCGCACGCAGACGCCGCGCTTCTGCGGGCTGTTCTGCAGCGCGGGACTCTTGGTCTTGGTCAGGACCTTGTCGCGTCCCTTGCGCACAAGCTGGCTGATCGTCGGCACAGGTACTCCGTCAAAAAGAACACAACGGAAAAGCGAGCGGCCGAAGGGCCGCGCCCTTTTCCAAGGTTTTGGTGCTCCAGGCCTAAGAACCGCGCTCGCGGTCCGGCACCTGGAACTGACTTACCCTATTCGGTTTATGTGTGGCCGCACCTGCTGCGGTGGACCTGTCGTGGGACTCGGCTCTAGATAGGGTGTCCTAGCGCCGACCAGAACCTTGCAAATATAGCAGACAGGCTGCGGCAGTGCAAGCCAAGCAGGGCCGCGGGCGTCTGGCTTGCTTATGGTCGCGGTGACCGTGGTGCTTCAGCTCAAGCTCGACCGTAGGACACTGACCCGACTGACCGCCGTCCTGACCGCCCTCAACATCATTTTTATGACCGGGATGGCGTTGTTCATTACGTTCTGGGACCGCCGGGACTCTTACGGTCCCTCAGGCCGCTACTTCATCGAGCGAGTAATGGTCCAGTTTCACCTCGGGGCCGAGAACGTGGTCGCCGCGTGGTACTCGTCGATGCTCCTCCTGCTGGTCTCGCTCGCCTGCCTCGTCGCTTACGTCCTCGATTCCGAGCGGCTCACACCCGAAAACTGGGACTGTCCCAGTTTTCCGCCGGCGAAAACTGGGACTGTCCCAGTTTTCCGCTACGGGTGGCTGATTTTGGCGGCCACGTTCGCGGGACTGTCGCTCGACGAGATCGGATCCCTGCATGAGCGGATCGGCATGGTCGTGGCGCTCAACCGCGCGTCGCTGGCGCCGAGCAGTACCCATCCCGTCGGATGGGTGTACATGCTCGCGATTCCCATAGCGCTGGTCGCGGTGCTCATGCTGGCGTTTGGCTGGATCCGCATGCGGCGAGCGCCGGCCGCATTCGCCCTCCTCGCCATCGGCGTCTTCCTCTACGTCTGCGATCCTGTCCTCGAAGGCGTCGAAGGAGCGCTGGTGCGGCACGGCGGCGGCGGGTTGCTGCTGCTCGAACGCATTTTGGAAGAAGGTGTCGCCGAGCTCGGCGGGACGACGTGTCTGCTCCTGGGCGTTCTGCTCTATTCGCGCCGGGTCGCCGGTGATGGACCGCACGCACTGACCGCGCCCCATCCGACCCTGATCGCGGCGGGCGCCGCGGCGTTCACCGCCGGCCCCACAGTGTTGAGCGAGATCGTGTTTCGGTTGCCGCCGGGAGATACAGGAATCCCGGAAAACTGGTTTCCGGCCGCGGCGTCGTTCCTGCTGGCACTGATCGCGTACACGACGGGTCGCCGGCGCATCGTCGCCCCGCTCGCCCTGATCGCGTCCGCGTATTTCGGCGCGGGGTTTCTGGGATACGCCGCGTGGTTCAAAGCCATTGGCTATCGCGGTGTGCTCGTCGATACGATCGCCACCGCGATAACCGTAACCCTGGTCGCTCACGCACTCGACAGCAAGCGCCAGGCGCGGAGCCTTACTCCTTGATCTTGTGCGCGACGTCGTGAAGCGCGTCGCCAACCTTGCGCCGGGCCTTGCCGAAGCCTTCCTCGACGTTGCCGGCGGCCTCGTCCGCGACCCCCTCGTCGTGCAGCCGCTCGTTGTCCGTCAAATCGCCCCATGCCTGCTTGGCACGGCCCTTCACCTGATCTCCCTTGCCGTTGAGCTCGTCGTTGTTCATCGCGCTTGCCTCCTGGAGGATTCCTTTCAATTTGCGGTGCGTCAGCCGTATCGCCGGATTTGACAGATCGAGCCAATCGCTGTAGAAGTGTGGAAGTGACGTTCTTCGCTGGTGCGCTCGTCTGCTGCTGTTGTTGTCGCGCGAATGACAACCGGGCAGTGGTGCGCACCATCCTGAGGACGTAGACCTCACAATTCTTTGCCGCACCTGTTTCTGGCCCGGGAGTCGACGACTTCCGGGCAATTTTGTTTTTATGGAGCTGTTTCCAGCCTTTCTCAAACTCGCGGGACGCCGCGTCCTGGTCGTCGGCGGTGGCCGCGTCGCCGCAGCCAAACTGGACGCGCTGCTGCGCGCCGGTGCGGACGTGACCGTAATCGCGCCCGACGTCCACCCCTCGATCGCGGCCACGCCCGTACGGGTCGAGCGCCGCGCCGTCGAATCGCGCGATCTCGACGACGTGTGGATGGTGATTGCGGCGGCGCCCCCCGACGTCAATGCGGCGGTCGCGGCCGACGCGCAGCGCCGGAGAGTGTTCGTCAACGCCGTCGACGATCCCGGCAACGCGTCCATGTATCTCGGCGGCGTGGTCCGCCGCGACGGCGTCACGCTGGCAATCTCCACGAACGGCGACGCTCCCGCGCTCGCCGGTGTGCTGCGTGAAGCGTTTGACGCGTTGCTGCCGGCGGATCTCGACAGGTGGATGGACCC
>JBKPSE010000136.1:0-8138 GCA_046765855.1 Acidobacteriota bacterium
GTCGGAACGGGGGAAACCAACTCGCCGCAGAACTCCGGCGCGGGCACCGGCTTGTATCGCTCCGACGACGGCGGCGATACGTGGACGCGCATTTCGACGATCATCGTTGACACTGCGGTGTCACCGTCGCCGATCGACTTCACGTCGACGCGCGGCATCGGATCGGTCGCGATTGAGTCCGGCCGCCCGCAGACGATCTACGTGGGGACGACGACGGCGATGCTCGGGATGACGGCGGTCCGTGGCGGACAGAGCCAGACCACCGGCTACCCCCAACCGCGCGTCGGCCTGTACAAAACGACCGACGGAGGCGCGTCGTGGACCCTGGCGTGGATCCCGCCGCTCGATCCGGTCGTCCCACCGAATCCGAACGCCACCGTCGGGCAAGGCGACACGATGATCGGAGTGCGCTCGATCAAAATCGACCCGCGCGATCCGCGCAGTGTCTACGTGTCGGCCTGGAACAACGCGATTCATCGATCCGCGCCGAAACTCGAGGGGGGCGACGCGTCGTTCAAGCCGGTCTTCGCCATCCAGGGACTCGGGCGTTTCCAGGATCTCGCGATGTTCGACCTGACGCAGTTTCGCGATCACACCAGGATCTACGTCTATAACGGCACGGCCGCGGCGCAGTCGCAGCGGCTCTACCGCGTCGACGACGCCGATGTGTCCGCCGACAAGCTGGCGAGCGGCACCGGCGTGAACATTGTCAACTCGAACGCCTGGGTCGCGCCCGACACGACGTCGGTTAGCGCGGGCATCTGCGGCAGCCAGTGCTTCTACGACCTGGTCGTCGCGGTGCCGCGCAATCGTCCCGACACCGTGCTGATTGGCGGTGTCGTCACCCCAGGCTTCGGCGACGGCACGATCCGCTCGACCGACGGCGGCAGGACGTTCCAGGCCTTTGCCAGCGACGCGCAGACGCCGCGCAATTCGGCGCACGTCGACGTGCGGGCGATCGTGTTCCACCCGCGCGATCCGAACATCGCCTTCGTCGGCTCGGACGGCGGCGTCGTCCGCAACGACGGCACGTTCAGCGACATCACCAGCCGCTGCGCGCAGTTGTTCGGGCAGACGCCGCAATGCTCGACCGTGCTGTCGGCCGTCCCGACGCGGCTCTATTTTCTCAATCGCGGTCTGCAGACGCTGCAGTTCTACAACGTGTCCGTCGATCCGCGAGCGCCGCTGCAGCGCTTGATGGGCGGCCTGCAGGACAACGGCACCGTCTGGCAGGACGGCAGCGGGATTCCGGGCGTGTGGAAGAGCGTGTTTCCATTTGGCGACGGAACGTCCGCTTCAGGATTTCATCCGGCCCGTCCCGGCGTCATCTTCGCGAGCTTTCAAAGCAACAGGTACTTCGTCAACTTCGCCAACGGCGATCCGGCGCGTTGGGTGCGCATCGACGATCCGATCCGCGTCGCCAACGAGCGCGCCACGATCACGGCGTCGAGCGGACGACAGTTCATCTCGTTCGACGAGGTAAACCCGGACACGCAGTTCACCGGCTTCCAGCACGTGTGGCGCACGAAGAACAACGGCGGCAACCAGGCGGCGCTCGAGGCGAGCTGCCGTTTCAACGGCGGTTCGGCCGCGGCGGCGTGCGGCGACTGGATTCCGCTCGGCGTGCCCTTCCCCTTTTCCGCCGGCTCGACGCCCGACTCCGCCACGCGGCGTCCAGGAGATCTGACCGGGGACGTCTACGGCAGCGATCGCGCGGGCGGCGTCATCGTCGCGGCCGAGCGCTCGCCGCTGGATAGCGGGACGCTGTGGGCGGCAACCAGCTTCGGCCGTCTGTTCGTATCGAAGAACGCAGACGCCAACGGTCCCGACGTCCTGTTCTCGCGCGTCGACACGCCGGTGATGCCGAATCGTTTCGTGACGCGCATCGTCCCCGATCGCAGCGATTCGAATGCCGCGTTCATTTCCTATTCCGGATTCAACTCCTTGACGCCGTCCTCGCCTGGGCATGTGTTCCGCGCCGTCTACAATCCCGCAACCCGGCTTGCGGCGTTCACGTCTCTGGACCGCGATCTGGGGGACCTGCCAATCAATACGCTGGCGGTGGACGATGCGCGCGGCGACATCTATGCAGGCACGGATTACGGGCCGCTGCTGCTGCGCAAGGGAGCGGTGAACTGGGAACCCGCGGGAGTCGGCTTTCCTGAGGCGTTGATGGTCGATCTGCGCTTCGTGCCGTCGCAGCGGCTTCTGGTCGCCGCGACACACGGTCTTGGCATCTTCTATTTGAAACTCGATTAGAAGCGGCGGCTGACGCCGACCGACAACACGAACCGGGCCGAGGTCCCGCCTGAGAACACCTCGAAGTCCTGGAGCGGCGCGCCGCTGAGCGTGGAGCGTCGACCCGTCGCGGGATCGCTGCTGAATTGAATTCCGGGATTCGTGAACGATTCCACGAACCCTGCCGGCGTCCCGCGCACGGTCGAGGGGGTCGCGTTGATGAAGACGCGCGTCCGATCCGGTCCGAGAAGTGCGCGCGCGTCGACGCTCAGACCCCATCGATCGGACACCGCCTTCCGCAAGCCGCCGCCAAGGACAATCACGAACGATGCGGAACGCGCGACGCGCAGCGAGACGTCATTGCTCTCCGAGATCGGTACTTCGCCGAGAATCGAGAAATGATAGGCCGCTCGAACGTTCGCGGACGGCAGATTGCCGGAACCCGCGCTGATGCCGCCGCCAAAGGTAGCGTAAGGCGACAACGATCCCCACGTGGCGAGACGCGCGTTCAGAGCCACGGTAGCCGTCATGTCGCGCCGCCTACCCCGATCGCTGATCGCGGAGGTATCGATGACGGGCGCGCCGAACGGGCCGGTGTCGAGCAGCGCTGCGAAGGCCGAGGCAAAGCTCTGGCGCGTCTCGTCGATCGCGCGGGTGAATGCACTCGACGCGGCGGCCGACGACGTCGTCGAATCGACGCTGATTTCGGCCGACCAGCGCGGGTTCAACGTCCGGCGGAGTCGCGCACCCACGACCCCCGTCGATCCGCCCGTCGCCGCGGCAAACGCGGGATCCAATGGAGCGACCTGCGCCGTGCTGCCGAACTGGCCGAGCACGGCATTCAACAGCGACGCGCCATCGCCGAACAGCCACGATGGCGTCTCGCGGCTCGGAAACGTTGGATTGGACGTGACCAGCGGCGCGCCGGCCGGAGGCAGCGTGCGGCTGCCTTCCGAGGCGGAGGTCCGCGCGACCGCGCCGGCGAACACTTCGATCTCCCACGTGCGCTCCTGCCCGGCCGCTGGGAGCGCGACAAGAAGCGCGAACAGGACGCCGCCAAGGCACCGGATCATTTCTTGGGAAAGATCACCGGAAGGACTTCAGGCGTCGTGTAGACGCAGCGGTCGTTGTGGCCGCACTCGGGCACGATCTGCACCGTGTGTTTCGCGCCGAGCGTCTCGTTGACGAACTTGACGTAGGCCTCGCCGCGCGCGCGGCGAGTCGCGCCCTGCGCCATCGCGGAGCATGACGAATCGAATCCGCCGAGCGGCAGCGTGTCGACCTGCGAGAGCAGGTAGGTTGCGGGACGGGACACGAGCTGCTTCTTCAACTGCTCGTCGGACATGCCCTTGGTATAGCCGGCGTTGCGATCTTCGAGGCCTGCCGGCCACTTGTTGTAGCGCGCACACGTGGACGCGTCAAACGGTCCATACGAGAACCTGGTGTGCGGGGTCTCTTCCTTCCATCCCAGCGTTGCGTTCGCGGGCAAGGCGTCGTCGACGGGAAGCGGCCGCGTCGCGTCAGGCCACGCATAACTCGAAGGATTCGCCACGACGTATGAGACGGGCACGCCGAGCGTCTCGTGAATCCTGTTCGCCATCTCGTAGCGCGCGACGAACTGCCCGCCGGCCGAGTGACCCGCGACGACGATCGCCGACAGGTTCGGGAACACCTGCTTGTTGGCGAGCTTCTTCAGGATCGCGTCCATGAAATCGAACGACGTGAGCTCCTTGTGGCTGGCGGCGACGCCGCCCGAGCGCCAGCTGTCGCCGCCGCAGCTCCAGCTCACCTCGTTGGCGGCGAGCACGTCGCGGCAGTTGCCATCGGCCGAAGCGACCCGCGGCGCGATCACCACGCTGTCTTCGAGCGCGCCGGCGAGAAACGCCGCGGCTGTCGCGGTCGCAAAGTAGCGATCCGGATTCCGGTTGGTACCGTGCACCATCACCAGCGCACGCCGGATGCGATCGTTGCGCGCGTCGAGCGAATAGGTCCGGTAGATCAAGGAACGGGCGCCGCCCCCTCCCAGCTCGACCCACTCAGTGCACGTCTGCGTCGCCGCGGTGCACGCGGCGGGGGCAGGCGTCTGCGCCGACGCCGCGGCGGCAAATGCAGTGAAAAAAGCCAGAAGCATCCCCGTTTGCATGCCCAGAACAATAGCACCGCCCTACCCCTTGACAATCTACAAGGACATGTCTATTGTCTCTTGTCGAATATCGACAAGAGCAAGGCCAAGGAGATGAGCTCCGGGCCGCGCTCAATCGAGGAGGATGGATGGCGCCGAAATCGGACTTGCTTCAGGGCACGCTCGATCTCTTGATCCTGCGGACCCTGTCCGTCGAACCGATGCACGGGTGGGGCATTTCCCAGCGGATCCAGCAGCTGTCGAAGGACGTGCTGCAGGTGAATCAGGGATCGCTCTATCCGGCGCTGCACCGGCTCGAGCAGCAGGGATTGATCGAGGCGGAGTGGGGTGCGTCGGAAAACAACCGGCAGGCGAAGTTCTATCAGCTCACGCGCGAGGGGCGGAAGCAGCTCGCCGAAGAGACCAAGAACTGGGAGCGCCTTTCGACCGCGGTCGCGCGGGTTCTTGCCGGCCAATAGTCACGGGAGGTCGGTCCGATGATCCGTCAACTCTCCATCCGGCTCGCATCTCTGTTCCGGCGTGAGCGCATGGAACGCGAACTCGACGTCGAACTGCGTTATCACCTCGACATGCTGATCGAACAGAACCTGCAGAAGGGGATGAGACCGGAGGCGGCGCGCCGCGAGGCGCTGCGCGTCTTCGGCCCTGTCGCCGGGGTCAAAGACGACGTGCGCGACCGCTGGCTGTCGCGATTCCTCGAGGTGGCGATGCAGGACGTGCGCTACGGGATGCGGAGCCTGCGCCGCAATCCAGGCTTCGCGCTCGTCATCATCGTGACCATGGCGCTCGGCATCGGCGCCAATACCGCGATCTTCAGCGTCGTCAACGGCGTGCTGCTCCGTCCGCTCCCCTACCAGGACGGCGACAAGCTGGTCGTGCTGCATCATGGCCAGGGAGATCCGGTCGCCAACGACTTGGGATTCTCCGCAAAGGAGATGGACGACTTCCGCCAGGCGCGATCCCTCAGCGGCGTCGTCGAGTTCCACAACATGTTCTTCAACCTGCTCGGACGCGCCGAAGCGGAGCGGCTGTCGACGGGAGTCGTCTCGGCAAACTACTTCGACGTGCTCGGCGTGAAGCCGCTGCACGGCCGCACGTTCGTCGCCGCCGACGATGCTCCCGGCGCACCAGCCGTGCTGGTGCTGAGCAATCGCTACTGGCAGCGCAGCTTCGGCGGCGATCCGAGCGTGGTCGGCCAGGTCTTCCGCATGAACGACAGGCCGCACACGGTGATCGGCGTCATGCCGGCCGTACCGCAGTATCCGCTGGAAGTGGATGTCTACATGCCGTCCTCCGCGTGTCCGTTCCGATCGGCGCCGGCAACGATCGCCAATCGCGCCGGCCGGATGCTGACTGCCTTCGCCCGGGTCCGGCCCGAGGTGGCGTTGAAAAAGTCAGAGGCGGATCTCGAGATCATCTCGTCGCAGCTGCAGCAGCAGTACAAGGACTTCTATCCGCAGACGGGATACCGCGCGATTGGCGTACCGCTCAAGGAGGAGCTGACGCGCAACTTCACGTCCACGCTGTGGATTCTTCTCGGCACGGCCGGGTTCGTGCTGCTGATCGTCTGCGCCTCGATCGCCAACCTGCTCCTGGCGCGGATGGTGCGGCGCGAGCGTGAGATGTCCGTCCGTGCGGCGCTCGGCGCGACGCGTTCGAGGCTGCTGCGGCAACTGTTGACGGAAAGCGTGATCCTCGCGGTGGCCGGAGGACTGCTGGGACTGCTGCTCTCGTCCTCTTCGCTCAAGCTGCTGGTCACGTTCGCGGCCCGCTTCACCGAACGCGCGCACGAAATCAGCGTCGATACCAACGTGCTGCTCTTCACGCTCGTCGTTTCGATACTGACCGGCCTGATCTTTGGATCCATTCCGGCGCTGTCACGCCGGATCGACGTCGCTCCGGCGCTGCGCGAAGGGGCACGATCGACGCATTCGAGCCAGGCAGTACGCAGCGCCCTCATCGTCGCGCAGGTGAGCGCGTCCTTCATGCTGCTGATTGCCGCCGGACTGACGCTGCGCAGCCTGATGAAGGTCCAGAACCTCGACCCCGGCTTCAAGACCGAGAATCTGCTCACGTTCCGCGCCGACATGAGCTTCGACAAGATTCCCCTCACGACGCCGCAGCCGGAGGCACGGCAACGGCGTTCGATCTACTGGACGGAGTTCGAGGAGCGGCTCAAGGCAATTCCTGGCGTGATGATCGTCGGCGGCGGCGGAACCTTCCCGCTCAACGAGACCAATCCGTTTCCGGGCGGCTTCGAGCGTGAGTTCCATCCTGCGCTGCCGGGGGCGCCGCAGCCGCAGATCGCGTTCCGTCTCGCAACCTCTCAGTACTTCGAGGCGCTCTCGCAGCCGCTCGTCGCCGGACGCTCCTTCAGCGCTGCCGATAACGCTGAGGCGCCGCGTGTCGGCATCATCAACCAGTCGGCGGCGCGCCATTTCTGGGGCACCGACAATCCCATCGGCTCGCGCATTCGCGGTTTGCCCAACCGGCCAGGTGGGCAACCAGGCCCCTGGACGACGATCGTCGGCGTCGTCGCCGACGTCTATCAACAACTCGATCAGAACCAGCCGCTCGACGAGGTCTATGTTCCGGTGCGGCAGGCGCCCCAATTCGGCACCAACTGGATCCTCAAGACACATCTCTCGGTCGACGAGGCGACGCGGCAGGTCAAGGCGGCCGCCATCGCCCACGATCCGGATCTGCCTGTCTCCAATTTCCGGACGCTCGCGGAAGTGCGATCGACGGCTCTCGCGCCGCGCCGCGTGGTCGTCAGCCTGATCGGCATGTTCGGCCTGCTGGCGCTGATCATCACCGCCGCGGGCATCGCCGGCGTGATCGCCTTCTCGGTGAATCAGCGAACGCATGAATTCGGCATTCGCATGGCGCTGGGCGCGCGGCGCGCCGCCGTGCTGTCGCTGGTTCTGAAGGAAGGTCTGATCCTCGTCAGTGCCGGACTGGCGCTCGGCCTGTGCGGCGCGATCGTACTGACGCGCGTGCTCGCCAGCGTTGTGTTCGACGCCTCGGCGGGCGCGGGCCCGACGCCGCCTCCTTTGAAGCTGCTCGTGGATACTCGCACCACCGATGCCGTCACCTACACCGGCGTCGCGCTTTGTCTGCTGGTCGTCGCGCTGATCGCCTGCCTGATGCCGGCGCGCCGCGCCGCATCGGTGGATCCGATGATCGCGCTGCGCGCGCAGTGACGCTGGCGAGCGGCGAGGTGTCTTCGCGGGAGTCAGCAGTACAGAGTCGCTGCGATCAGCTGCACGCCGATTGAGTTGGCAGCAGTCTGGCATTGTGGCGCGCGTGATGCTGCTGCGGGGCACTGCGCTGCTCGTTCTCGCCGTTGCGCTACAAGCTCAGCCGGCGGCCAACCGCAAGCTGCCGGCGCTACTCGAAGGCGGCGACACCATCGCACTGACGCTCGAAGCGCCGCTCCAGGAACTGTTTGCGAAGGGCATCGAAGATGAGTCCTTCAGCGTGCCCGGCACGCTCCGTTTCAAGGATGCGGCATCAGGCGGCGACGTCGAGCTTGCGAATGTGGAAGTGTCGGTGCGCGGCCATACCAGCCGCCGGGAAACGGAGTGCACGTTTCCCAAACTGAAGCTCAAGTTGAAGGGGGCCGGTTCGCTGAAGATCGGCACACACTGCGGTGAAGCGGCGGATGAAACGCTGAGCACGAAATACGGACGGCTCGCCAACGAAAGGTCGCCGCATCGCGAGGCGCTCGTCTACCGCCTCCTCAACGCCATCGAGG
>JBKPSE010000137.1:0-6060 GCA_046765855.1 Acidobacteriota bacterium
CTGGACTGGAAACGCGCCAGCCAGACGGCGGCAACGATGGCGGGGTTCTGGTACGTCGACGGCATGTCGGGCATCGACCTGACGGGCACCGGCAATCCAGAGCGGTTGTCGTCGACGCTCGTCACCGACGGATTCTTCGAGACGCTGGGAGCACGTCCGCTGCTGGGCCGGACGCTGATAGACGACGACCACGTAGCCGGCCGCAACCGCGTCGTCGTGATCAGTCACGGCCTGTGGACGCGCCGCTTCGCGAGCGATCCTTCGATCGTCGGCCGTTCGATCACACTGAACAAGGATCCATTCGAAGTCGTCGGCGTGATGCCGGCCGACTTCACCTATCCTGCGGGACGACGCATCGACGTCTGGATTCCGCTTTCGTATTTCGGTCCCGATCAGATCGGCCGGGCGCGCGCCGCGCGGTTCATGGCGGTGATCGCGCGATTGAGGCCCGGCGTCACGGAGGTGCAGTTCCGCAACGAGCTGTCGGCGATTGCCGAGCGCCTGTCGCGGCAGTATCCGGAGAACGTCGGGTGGACGTCGGTCAGCACCGCACCGATTGAAGAAACACTCGTGGGGGAGGTGCGCAGGCCGCTGCTCGTGCTGATGGCGGCGGTCGGCATGCTGCTGCTCATCGCCTGCGTCAACATCGCCGGACTTCTGCTGGCGCGTGCGTCCGCGCGGGAGGGGGAGCTCGCCGTGCGCGCCGCACTTGGCGCCGGCCGCGCGCGCATCGCTCGTCAGCTCGCGACGGAAAGTCTCACGCTGGCGCTGTTCGGGGGCGCTGTCGGCGTCGCGCTCGCATTCGGTGCGATCCGTGCGTTTGCAGCATGGGGTGGAACCGACCTGCCGAGGCCCGCGACGCTCCGGATAGACGGCACCGTGCTGGCCTTTACGCTCGGCCTGTCGGTGCTCTCGGGATTGCTGTTCGGAGTGTTTCCGGCAATGCGGGCCAGCCGCAATCTCGAGCAGTCATTGCGATCGGGCGGGCGGACTTCAGCCGGCGGAGCCGGTCAGCGGCTGCGGAGCGCGCTCGTCGTCGTGGAAGTCGCGCTCGCCGTCGTCCTGGTCGCAGGCGCGGCGCTGGCGGCCAAGAGCCTTGTCCGGCTGCTCGCGATCGACCCGGGATTCAGACCGTCGAACGCTCTCGTCGTCATCATCAATGTCCCGACTCTCGAGCAGTACACCGCGATCCTCGACGGGATTCGTGCCATCCCGGGCGTTGAGGCGGCCGGCGCGATTCGCGATCTGCCGCTTCAGGCGAAAGGGGAAATCGTGCGGCCTGCCATCGCCGGCCGTCCGGCACCGTCCGGCGGGAATGCGCTCGTCCAATGGCACCACGTCAGCACCGACTATTTCAAAGCCATCGGCATTCCGCTGAAGGCGGGACGTACGTTCGAGCGGACCGATCGCCGCGATGCGCCCTTCGTGGTCGTTATCAACGAGGAATTCGCACGACGGACCTGGCCGGGCGAGGATGCCGTCGGCAAGGCGCTGCAGTTCGGAAAGACGCAGGTGCCGGTCATTGGCGTCGTCGGCAACGTGAGGCAGGGCGGATTATCGGAGCCGGTCGAGCCCGCGGTGTACGTGCACGCGCTGCAGCAGTTCCGATCGCGCATGACGATCGTCGTGCGGACCAGCGGCGATCCGCTGCGGTACGCCGCCGCGGTGCGCCGCGAGATCTGGTCGAAGAACGCGGACCAGACGATCACCGCGGTGACGACGCTCGATGACGTGCTGGGCCGATCGGTGGCTCGCCCGCGGCTGCTGGCCAGCCTGCTCGGCGCGTTTGGAATCATCGCGTTGACGCTCGGCGCGCTGGGGATTTTCGGCGTGCTGGCATTCGCGGTCTCGCAGCGGCGGCGCGAGATCGGCGTGCGCGTCGCGCTCGGTGCCTCACAGGCGGCCGTGCTGCGGCTGATCGTCACGCAGGGGATGCTCCTCGCGGCCGGCGGGGTCGTGCTCGGCGTAATCGGCGCAGCGATTCTGACACGCTCGATGGCATCGGTTCTCTTCGGCATCGAACCGACGGATCCGGGAACCTTCGCGCAGGTCGTCGCCGTGCTGCTCGCGGCCGCCGCGCTGGCCAGCTGGCTTCCGGCGCGCCGCGCGCTCGGCATACACCCGGTGGCAGCGCTTCGGCAGGACTAGCGACGATTCGGCCGCGCCACAGTCTGCGGTTGAGCGGGTCTCTGTCTCACAGTAAACCTATCGACTTCGCTTGCACGGTGATGTCCGCGTGGTTGTCCTCCTCCGCGGCTACATCGCTTCGGCGGAACATATCTCCCCCCTGGGGCGTTTGACGCGTTTAATTCTACATAGGTAGAATTAAACGCCCGTGAAGCTCACCTACCCCACGACGCTCGTTCTCCATGCGCTCGCGAACGGTCTTCGTCACGGCTTCGACATACTCGACGCGACCGGTCTGCCAAGCGGCACGGTGTACCCGATACTGCGCCGCCTCGAGGGCGAAGCTCTCGTGTCGGCAGATTGGGAAGAGGCGGCAATCGCGCACGCCGAGCAACGACCGCCGCGGCGCTATTACGAGCTCACCGCGGCTGGCGAGGCGGTTCTCGAAACGGCCATCGACCGTTATCCCGTGCCGCGAGCGATTACGGCTCGCTTGCGACGGCTCCGGCCGGCGAGGTCCTCATGATGTTCCGCTGGGTATTGTGGCTCGCCCTGCGCGTGGTCGGCGTGGTCGCTCTCCTCGTGCCGCGCGCGGCCCGCGCCGATTGGACGCGCGAGTGGGAGGCGGAGCTGCGCCATCAATGGGCACACCTTCGCCACCGGCGCCATCCCACGTTGAGGACGCACATGGAATTGCTTCGCCGCGCGCTCGGTTCGCTTCGTGACGCCGCCTGGCTCAGGCGCCAATTCACCCTCGACGCCGACGCGGTTCACGACACCGTGCACGCCGCGCGGATGTTGCTCAAGACACCCGGCTTCACCCTGATCGCCCTTCTCGTTTTCGCGCTGGGCATTGGCGCGACGACAGCGATCATCAGCGTAGCTGACGCGTTCTTCGTCCGTCGCTTACCGGTCCGGCAACCCGAGCGTGTCATGACCGTCTGGCAATACAACCGTGAAACCGGTGCAACGCAGCAGGACGTCGCGCCGGCCAACGCCATCGACTGGATGAAGCGCGTCCAGTCGTTCGAGGCAGTCGCGGTGGCCGAGCCCTGGACGGTACAGTCAAACATCACTGGCCGCGAGCCGGTCGCCTTGGAAGCCGCGCGCGTGAGCAAGCAGTTTTTCACCGTCCTCGACGCGCCGATGCTGCACGGCCGACCGTTTCGGGCAGAGGAATATCAGCGCGGAGGCGAACGCGTTGCCATCGTCAGTTACTCCTTGTGGACAGACGCATTCGGCGGTGACGCGTCCGTGGTCGGTCGTCGCGTGCGCGTAAACGACGTCGACACGTATACCGTCGTCGGCGTGCTGCGGCCGGATTTCGAGCTGCGGCTTTTCGACAATCGAGCCACGCGGCCGGAACCATCCGTGTGGCTGCCCAAGCCAGGGTTCGAGCAGTTCGAGCCGAACCTGCGCGGCACGGGCTTCTGGAACGTTCTCGGCCGGCTGCGGCCGGGCGTCTCGATCGCGCAGGCGCGAGCGGAATTCGATGCGGTGTCGGCGCAGCTCGCGCGCGAGTACCCGAAGACCAACAAGAACATCGCGGCGCAGATCGTGCCGCTTCGCGAGCATCTGGTCGGGAGCTTCCGCGAGGTGTTGCCGCTGCTCCTTGGCGCGGCGACGATCCTCCTCATCGTCGCCTGCGCGAACGTCGCGAACCTGCTGCTCGCGCGCGGGGTCGGCCGCGCGCGTGAGTTCGCCGTCCGGCAGGCGCTCGGCGCAGGTCGCGCACGTCTGGTCCGGCAGATCCTCACTGAAAGTCTTGTCCTGGCGACGCTCGGCGGCGCCGCGGGCCTCGCGCTCGCCCGTTGGACGCTCGATGCGATCGCCCGGCTCCGGCCGCTGGACGTCGCGCGGGTCGATCACATTCCGATCGACGCCCGCGCCGCAATCATCGCGTGCGGTGTGACGCTGGTGGCAGCGGTCATCGCCGGCCTCACGCCCTCGATGCAGCTCTCGCGCCCGACGGCGGCAAGCGTATTGAAGGAAGGGCGCACGAGCGCGCGCCGAGGGATGCGCGCCGTGCTCGTGATCGTGGAAGTGGCTGCCGCCCTGGTGCTTGCCGTAGGTGCGGGGTTGCTGGTGCGCAGCTTCGTGCTCATCCACCGCGTCGATCCCGGCTTCAGCCGTGACGATGTGGCGGCGCTTCAGGTCTTCGCGTCGCCGCGCCTCAATACGCCGCCGAAGCGCATCGTCTTTTTCGAGCAAACGCTCGAA
Organism: Acidobacteriota bacterium; assembly: GCA_046765855.1. Lineage (GTDB taxonomy): Bacteria > Acidobacteriota > Vicinamibacteria > Vicinamibacterales > 2-12-FULL-66-21 > JAICSD01. The sequence goes on from JBKPSE010000137.1 coordinate 4,348, forward strand.
CGCATGCGCAGCCTGCCCGGCGTCGTCGCGGCCGGTGGCGTGACCTCGATGCCGTTCGGCGCGGCCAAGATCGTCATTCGGGCGCCGCTGAGGATTGACGGCCGTCCAGACGCATCCGGAGAGCAATCGGAGGTCTACACGACCGCCGTCGCCGGCGACTATTTCCGGGCGATGGGCGTGCCGCTTCTCAAGGGCCGGCCTTTCGAGGCGAGCGACACGGCGACGTCGCGACAGGTGGTGCTCGTGTCGCGGAACGCCGCGCAGCAGTTCTGGCCCGGCGCCGATCCCATCGGATCGAGGGTGCGATTTCGATTCGCGGGCACGAACTACGATGCTGAGGTCATTGGCGTCGTCGGCGAGGTGCGCCACGAGGCGCTGGATCGTCCGGCGGCTCCAGAGTTGTTCGTTCCGTACTCGCAATCGGGGTTTTATGCGTTGACGTTCGTGGTGCGCACGACGCCGGGATCACCAACAACGCTACAGCTCTTGAAAGAGCAGATCTGGGCGATCGATCCTCGCCAGTCGATCTTCCGCACGGCGATGCTCGACGAGTGGATCTCGCAGAGCCTCGATGGGCGGCGATTCAGCCTCTTCCTCATCGGCGGCTTCGCTATCGCCACGTTGCTGCTGGCGACGGCAGGAGTGTACGGGGTCATGAGCGTTACGACCAGCCAGCGGACACGTGAGTTCGGTGTCCGTGCGGCTCTCGGGGCGGCACGTCGCGACATCCTGTGGCTGGTGATCGGCGACGGGGTGCGGCTCGCCGCCCTTGGCGTGATCATCGGCATCGCGGTGGCGCTTCCGCTCTCGCGTCTCTTGCGAACATTGCTCTTCGGCATCACTGCGACCGATCCCGTGACGTTCCTGTCGGTCAGCATCGTCCTTCTCCTGGTTGCGATCGCAGCGTGTTATCTGCCTGCGTATCGCGCGCTCAAGGTGGACCCTGTGGAGGCGCTCCGGGTCGAGTGACGGCGTGAAGCCGGTCGATCGCTCTGGCAGGCGAGGTCGGGTGACGATTTCCACATCGCCTGTCAGCGGCAGTTGATGCTTCCGGATCGGTTCGCCGTCGTGGGCGATCATTTCTTCGTGCGAGCGGCAGTACTGCGGTCCATTATCCGTCGGGCACTTGACAACGCCGCTCCGATCAGAGACTCTCCCATAAATTATTTATGGGAGCACCGGCTGCTCTTCGGCGCCACGTGTTCGGCCTCACGCCAACCCATCCCCTGACGTTCCCGCTGGTTGCCGCTGGTGCTCCTGCTGTCGGCGACGCTGGCGTGCTATGTGCCGGCGCAGCGAGCGGCCCGGCTCGGTCCGACCATCGCGCTGAGAGCGGAGTGAGCAGCGCACACTCGGCGGAGGTAAGCGGTTGTTTTGAAATGAGATCGCTATCAGGAAGATGGCTCGGGAGACGGTTCGCCCGGCATGAATCACCTCGCCGAAGCGTAGAGTTGCGCAGCTAGAGGAAAGAATGAGGTCAGTAGTTATGAAGTCGATCCTTTGCTTTGCTTTTGTGGTGTTCCTTTCTCCGTCCCCGCTGGCGCAGAACGCCACTTACGAATCGTATGCCAAAGCGCGCGAGGTCCTCGACCGATCTATCGCGGCTTACGGCGGAATTGAAAGACTCCGTGCGATAGAGAACGTGACCTTTCGCGCCGAGGGGGACACCGTTCATCGCCATCAAAGCCGTAAGCCATTCACGTCAGACCGCAC
>JBKPSE010000138.1:0-4973 GCA_046765855.1 Acidobacteriota bacterium
GGTGTAGAGACTGCCCGGCCCCGCGACAATGACGTCGGCGCGCCGAAGCGCCTCGACGACGCGCGGCGAACAGGCGGGACGCTCCGGCAGCAACGCCAGCCGGCCGATGGTGCCGCCGGCGCGCGCGATCGTCGTTTCTCCGGAGAGCACACGCCCGTCAGTGAACTCGGCGACGAGTGTCACGAGCTCGGAGGTCGCGGGCAGCACCACGCCGTTGGCCCCGAGAATGCGCGCGGCCGCGTCCACCGCGTGCGCAAAATCACGGGTCACGTCGGTCAGCGCCGCAATCAGCAGGTTGCCGATCGAATGCCCGTTGAGACCGTCGCCGGAATCGAAGCGGTATTGGAAGATGTCCGCGATCTCGGAGGCGCCGTCGGAAAGCGCGGCGAGGCAGTTGCGGATGTCGCCGGGCGGAATCATGTTGAATTCCGCGCGCAGCCGTCCGGAACTGCCGCCGTCGTCGGACGTCGCGACCACGGCGACCAGCCGATCGCGGGAGGCGTCGGTGGCTCCCTGCGGAAACAGGATCGGGCGCAACCCGCGCAACACGTTCGGCAGTCCCGTGCCGCCGCCGATCGCCACGATGCGCGGCGCGCTGCCGGACTGCGGGTCCGCCTTGGTCGGCACGCTGAACGAGTTCGACTGCGGGAACATCAGGACACCCGTCTGACCGCAGGCGTGAGGACTGCGTCCTCGAGCGCCGGAAGCACCTCGCGCACGGCGCGCTCGTAGTCTTCCGGAAAATCAATTTCAATCCAGGGATAGCCGCGCGTGCCCAGTGCGTGCAGCGGCCGCTGCTGTGCGAACTCGCAGAAGGCGCGCGGCGCCCACTCGCGCAACCCGCCTTCGGCCACGATGCGGTCCATGATGCCGACCAGGTGCGGCACGCTCGCCGGACCGAATTTGACGATCCCGAGGTTCTCGGCGTCCGCTTCCGCCGGATCCATCGTTTTGGACATGTCGACGACGAAACCGTGGCGCACCTTGACCTTCATTTCCTCGTCGCCGTAGATCTGTCCCGCTTGGCGATAGTCGATGAGCAACGCCGCGTCGTGGTGTGTAGCCAGCAGGGCATCCAGCAGCCCCGGATGGAAGAGGACGTCACAATTCAGCACCACGAAGCCTTCGTAAAGCAGAGCTCGTGCCGTCCACAACGAGTAAAGACTGTTGGTTTCCGCAAAGCGGGAATTCTCTACATACGTGACGGAGGGACCGGCGGCGGCGCGAACGCGATCGGCCTGGCATCCGACGACGACCACCACGTCGTTGATGCGCGCGCGTTTCAGGGTCCTGATCTGGCGCTCGAGCAGGCTCATGCCGCCCGCCTCGACGAGACACTTCGGCTTATCGCCTGCCGTGCCGTTGAGACGCGACCCTTTCCCGGCCGCGAGGATGATTCCCTTCATCTTCAAGTCGCCAGTTCCCAGATCCGGGCGGTGTAATGCTGGCGGTCCCGCCGTCCGACCGCGATCACGAACAGCCCGACATACAGCAAACACGCGGCCGCCGCCTCAGCCAGCGCAACCGGCGCCGGTCCGCCGACGGCGCGGTGCGCGACGAACAATGCAGCGCCCGCGATGACCGCGGGCCACGCCGCCGGCCACACCGCGTGACGCGCGGCGCGAAGCACCGGCAGGCCGACGCGCCGGCATGCTTTCGGAAAGACGATGAAGACAGATGCAAAGGCGATCGGAATGAGCGTACCGACCGCGACGCCAGGCAGTCCGAACGGTGTGATCAAGGCCGCGCTCAGGGCCAGGTTTGCGACTCCGGTGCCCAGATTGATCATCGCGAGCTGGCGCACGCTGCCAGAGCCTTTGAGTACTGTCGTCCCCGTGGCGTTCGCGACCCGCAGTGTGACCGCTACGGCAAGGATCTGAAGCACCGGCACCGCGCCGAGCATGTTCGCGCCGACCCACAGCCGTACGAAAGGATCGGCGAGAACGATGAGCACCATGGCGATCGGCGCGACGAGCGCCATGGAGAGGCGCGTGCCCTCGAGCAGGACGGTCTGCAGACGTCCTTCGCGATTGGTCGCGTCGGAATCGACAACGACGGGGAAGAGAACGGTGTTGCCCTGGTTGGTCAGGCGCTGCGTCGCCGAGATGATGCGATCCGCAACCGCCCACACGGCCACCGGCGCGGCTCCCAGAAACACGCCGATGACCGCTTCATCGATCTCGTAATTCAGCCTGTTCGCCCAGTCGATGACCGCGGCGTAGACGCTGAAGCCGGTGACTTCACGCAGCCGCTCGCGGCGGAACAAAGCCGGTCGTACCTGCAGCTGCGGGAAGACTCGGTAGGCGTTCCGGCGGTAGACGAGCAGCGCCAGCAGCCGCACCGCGGTCATCACGCCAACCAGCGTGATCAATCCATAGCCAAGCAGCAGCACGGCGACGTTGACGACGGCTACGATGATCGTGGTGGTGGCGCCGACGACGTTGTTGATGTCGTAGCGCTGAAAGCCGCTGCAGATTCCGCCAAACGGCCCGAACGCGAAATTGGCGGCGACGTAGGCGCCGACGATCAGCAGAATCCATTTGCCGGTCTGCGCCTGCTCGGGCGTCAGCCGGAACACGTGATCGAGATTGAAGGCCAGCGCGACGACGCCGAGATAGGCGGCAATGCCGACGCAGCTGAACAGCACGAAGATCGTGCTGGCGATTTCATTCAGTGCGCGCGCGTCGCGATGCGCGCGGTATTGCGCGACGAACTTCACCATCGCCCCGCCGTATCCGAGATCGAGCAGAGAGAAGTGGATGGTGACGCCGGCGGTGAGCATCCACAGACCGTACGCTTCCTGCCCGAGGTGGTGCAGGTTGAAGGGCAGCGTGATCAGGCCGACGATCATTTCCGCCGCGACCAGCAGATAGCGCGTCGCGACGTTGCGGGCTATCCGCTGCAGCGGGCGATCATCGTGTGCCCCCCATGCGGCATCGGTCACGCCGCCCCCTTGCGAAACAGCACGACCTTCACCGTGTCGAAGACGATGGTCAGGTCGAAGAACACGGACAGGTGCTTGATGTAGTACAGGTCGTAGCGCAGCTTCTCCATCGCGTCTTCGAGCGAGGATCCGTAGCGGTACTTCACCTGGGCCCAGCCGGTCAGGCCGGGTTTCACCGCATGGCGCTGCTGGTAGAAGGGGATCTTCTTCGACAGCTGTTCGACGAAGAACGGACGCTCCGGACGCGGACCGACGAAGCTCATGTCGCCGCGCAGCACGTTCCACAGCTGCGGCAGTTCGTCGAGGCGCGTCTTGCGAATGAAGCGGCCGACCCTGGTGACGCGGTCGTCGCCGTCTCTCGCCCAGATCGGCTGGCCGGCCTGCTCGGCGTCCTTGCGCATGGAGCGGAACTTCGACAGCACGAAGGTCCGTCCGTTCTCGCCGACGCGCTCCTGGCGGTAGAGCACGGGCCGGCCGTCCTCGAGCATGACCAGGATGGCGGTCAGGATCATCAGCGGCAGCGTCGTCACCGCGAGCACGAAGGACAGGAACAGATCGATCGTCCGCTTCATCAGCCGCATGACGCGCGAGACGCGGAAGCCGTCCGAGAAGATCAACCAGGATGGACGCAGATCGTCGATGAGAATCTTGCCGGTGACGCGCTCGTAGGTGGTCGTCGCATCCTCGACGCGGATCCCTGCCATTTTCGCGCGCAGCAGCTCTTCCACGGGCAGCTTGCCGCGGCGGTCGGAGAGGCCGACCACGATGCGATCGACATGATGCTGCGCGATCAGCCGCTCGATGTCAGCCGGCGTGCCGACGATCGCGGGATTGACGATGCGCTCGCCGATGCGCGAGGCGTCGTCGTCGATGAAGCCGATGACGCGATACGCGAACTCGTGCTGATCGAGGATCTGCCGCGCGACCTTGCGCGCGGTCTCGCCGGTGCCGACGAACAGGACGCGCTCCTCGTCGAGGCGCAGCGATCCGGTCACGCTGTTGAACGCCAGGCGCCAGCCGAGGATCGCGACCAGGAACACGAACAGCGCCGAGACGAAGATGCCGTTGCCGATCATCAGATCGGGGGACACGAAATAGAGCGCGGCCAGAACGATCGATGCCGCGCCGGCGGCCTGCAGCAGACGGACGATCAGCTCGCGGCTCGAGTGGACCAGCGTCAGATCGTAGAAATCGTTGTAGTACAGGCAGAGCTGACAGATCAGGGTGACGAGCGCGATCTTCCACAGATTCGCCGGCAGATCCGGAGTGTTCTGAAGGGCTGCCGCGAGCGCTACCGACCCGAAGATCAGGAGCAGCTCGCCGGCGAACACCGTCAGGCTGCGCGTCGAGACATACCGATTGAACACCTGCATCAGCGATCCCCGTCTACGTCCTAGCCCGCCACGTAGCGGTAGCCCCCATACGCGCCGCGATAGCCGTACTTGCCCGGGGCCTCGCCGGCGTCGTTGAGGACGAGGCCGAGTACCTTGCCGGCGTCGATCCCGGACAGCGCGTTTTCAATCGCCGGCTTCGGCGTGACGCCGGCGCGCACGATCATCAGCACGCCATCGGCCATCGACGACGCGATCGCGACATCGGCGAGCGGCGAGACCGGGGGCATGTCGATGATGATTCGATCGAAGCGGCTGCGCAGCGTCTCGAGCAGCCGGCGCATCGGCGACGATCCGAGCAGTTCTGCCGGGTGACTGGGAATCATCCCCGACGGCAGCACGGTCAAGCGGTGTTCGTCGACTGTGACCAGGGCTTCTTCGAGCGTGGCCCCGCCCATCAGCACGTCGCTGAGACCGGGCGTATCGGCGATGCCGAACAGCCGGTGCAGCGAGGGGCGCCGCATGTCGGCGTCGAGCAGCAGCACGCGCTGGCTGAACTCCTGGGCCATGGTGAGCGCGAGATTCGCGGCGGTCAGGCTCTTGCCGTCCCCCTTGTTCGGGCTGGTGATGATCAGCGCCCGCAGGACGCGGCCGTGTTCGGCGCGGCTGATTCGCGTGCGCAGCGAGCGGTACTGCTC
>JBKPSE010000139.1:0-5503 GCA_046765855.1 Acidobacteriota bacterium
CGTCAATTGCTCGCGCGGATCCGCGCGGCGGCCGCGGCGGCGCGCCGGCCCAGCGCGGTGCGGAGGAAGCCGATCGCCGCGCCGGTGATATCCGAACAGGATGCGTTGCTGCTCGATGGCCATTCGGCGGCAATGGCGGCGGCGCTCGCCGGGTTCCTGGTCTGCTCGTTCTTCGCTTCGGTCGCCTATAACTGGACGTTCTATTACCTGCTGGCGCTGGCGGTGGCGCCTCGCGACATCCTGCGCAGCCGCATCCCCGGCAAGCGTCGCGGCCTCGCGCCCGCGGCACAGCCGGCGGACCCGGGCGCGCCGCTTCGCGGGCTCGACCCGCGCGGAGCGCGCGCATGATCCGCACGGCGGTCTCCGACGCGCTCGTCGCCCTGCGACGGGCGGACCGCGCGATCGGTCAGCGATCCGGGCGTCGCAGCGTGCTCGTCGACGCGCGCACGCCGGTCAATTTCACGATCGTGGCGCCGCTCTATCGGGCGATGGCGGTCGACACCCGGATCGACTTCTACTTCACCGCCAGCGAGGAGCCGCGCCGCCTGCGCGACATCTATCGCGAAGCCGACGCGGTCACGCTGATTCATCCGGCGCTGGCGCGCGGCCGGCGCTTCGACGCCTATCTCGCGTCAGACTTCATGTGGCAGCCGCTGCCGCGCGGCACCTGCCGGATCCAGGTGTTCCACGGCGTCGGCGGCAAGTACGGATTTGACGCGCCGACGACCTCGATGCGCGACTGGGATCGCATCTTCTTCGTCAACGAACGCCGGCTGCGCAACTTCATCAAGGCTGGCGCGATCGATGCCGACAGTCCGGCCATCCGCCTCGTCGGCTATCCCAAGCTCGACGCGCTGGTGAACGGCACCTGGACCCGCGCTTCGGTCATCGAGTCGCTCGGGCTCGATCCGTCGCGGCCGACGCTGCTCTACGCGCCGACATGGTCGCCGGCCTCGTCGCTCAACGCGATGGGCCCTGAGCTTGTCGCGCGCCTGCTCGAGACCGGCGCAAACGTGATCGTCAAGCTGCACGATCGCTCGCGCGACGCGCGCGCGTTCTACTCCGGCGGCGTCGACTGGGTGGCGGTCCTGACGCCGCTGCTTGCGCGCGGGCGCGGCGTCATTGCTCCCGGGCACGACATCAGCCCGTATCTCGCCGCGGCAGACGTGATGATCACCGATCACAGCTCCGCCGGATTCGAATACCTGCTGCGCGATCGGCCGCTGGTGCGCATCCACCGTGAGGAGCTGATTCGCGACGCGAACATCCATCCCGACTACGTCGAGTTGCTCGCGTCGGTCTCGGCTTCGGTCAACACTGTAGACGAGGCGATCAAGGCGGTCGAGCGCGGGCTGGCGTGTCCGGACGCGCTGAGCGAAACGCGGCGCGCGGTCGCCGCCGACATCTTCTACCGTCCCGGTGGTGCGACCGCTCGTGCGCTTCGCAACCTCTACGAAGCGATCGATCTCGAGCCGGCGCCGGCCGTCCTTGCCCAGGAGGTCCCGTGCCGGCCGTAAGCATCCTCATGCCGGCCTACAACGTCGCCCCCTACATCGCGGAGGCGATTCGTTCCGCGCTGGCGCAGACCTATTCGGACTTCGAGCTGATCGTCGTCGACGACGGCTCGAAGGACGAGACCGCGCAGATCGTCAAGGGCCTCGCTGAACAGGATGCGCGGATTCGCCTCGTCCAGCAGCCCAATCGCGGCCTCGCCGGCGCGAGGAACACCGCCCTGCGCGCCGCGCGCGGCGAGTACTTTGCCCTGCTCGACAGCGACGATTGGTGGGAGCGCGAGTTCCTGGCCGAACAGATGGCGATTCTGGACGCCAACCCCCACGTCGACATCGTCACGGGCAACGGGTGGTATCTCGATGGTCCGCGGCACGGCAAGCCGGCGCGTCCCTATCCGGATCCACGGCCCGATCCCGAGCTCGCGTCGATCATCGGCGACGAGTGGTCGGTGTTCATCATGTCGGTGTTCCGGCGCCGCGTCTACACCGACATCGGTCCGTTCGACGAAACGATGCGCAGCAACGAGGACTACGACTTCTGGCTGCGCGCGGCGATCAGCGGATTCATCTTCAAGCGCAACGACAAGCCGCTGGGGCACTACCGCGTGCGCAGCGACAGTCTGTCGGCGAGCAACGCGCGCATGCTGCGCGGCATCCTGCACGTGTACACGAAACACCGGCCGGACTTTCTCGGGCAGCCGCATCTGATGCCCATCCTGCAGAAGCAGATCGACCGCTTCGAGGCCGAACTGCTCGCCGCGGAAGCGCGGCTGGCGCTCGAGATCGCCGACTACGAGGCGGCTCAGGAATACCTTGGCGCGCTGCACGCCCGCCGCGGCGGCGCGTCCCTGCGGCTGGCGCACTTCATGTCGCGGTGGGCGCCCAATGTGTTGAAGCGGGCCATCCGTTACAAGCGTCCCGGTCCCGACGGATCGGTCAGCGCCGATCCCACCCTGGTGCGCTGACATGCGCTACTCCGTCGTCGTCCCGACCTATAACCGCGCCGGAGATCTCCGGGCCACGCTCGCGAGCCTGGCGGGGCTGCGGCCCACCGGCGACTGGGAGGTTCTCGTCGTCGACAACAACTCGACGGACGCCACGCATGAAGTCGTCGAGGCGGCGAAGCCGGCGTTTCCAGCGCCGCTCCACTACGTGCTCGAGAAGGAACAGGGACGCAGTCCGGCGCTGAACGCGGGGATCCGCCGCGCTCGCGGCGAGATCATCGCGACCACCGACGATGACGTGCGTGTCGGGCCCGACTGGCTCGATCGCGCGGCGGCCGGTCTCGATCGACTGGGCTGCGATTACGTAGGCGGACGTGTGCTGCCGATCTGGGGCGGCCCGCAGCCGGCATGGCTGAAGAGCGGCGGCAAGTACTGGGCCGTGATCGCGCTGCTCGACTTCGGCGACGAGACGATGGAATTCGGCAGGTGGGTACCGCTCGGCGTCAATATGGCGTTTCGCCGCAGCGCCTTCGATCGCGCCGGTCTGTTCGATGCGGCCACCGGCCGCAAGGCGGGCACCCTGCTCGGCCAGGAGGTGCGCGAATGGTGCATTCGCGCCACCGCAGCGGGTGTGCGCGGCTTCTACCTGCCCGACATGGTCGTGCGCCACATCATTCCGGCCGCGCGACTCGAGAAGGCGTACTTCCGCCGCTGGTTCTACTGGCGCGGCATCAGCCGGGCGATGCTCTACGAGAAATCCGGTCTGGACATGGAAGCGCCCGAGCGGAGCACGCTTGATTTCCGGCGGGTCCCGCACCTGTTCGGAGTGCCGCGCTATCTGTATCGCAAAGCACTCGCGACGGCGTGGCGTGCGATCACGGCGGCCCTGCGCCGCGACCGCGTCGCGGCGTTCGATCACGAACTGTGGATCTGGTTCTTCGCCGGCATTCTGTCGCATCGCTGGCATCGCGCCGCGCCCGCGACGCGGCCGGCCGGCGCCGCTCTCAGCGGGTCAACTTAGGCGACGCAGCCGCCGCCAGGCCATCAGTGCGCCTGTGCCGAACAGCAGCAGGCTTCCGGGTTCCGGCGTCGCGCTTGCGTTTTCGAAGTTCAAGGTGATGCTCGAGAACTCGAAGCCGTTGAGGAATGGTGACGCCGTGGCGACCGCGGTCCCCTGCCCGGTGACAGCAAAGGGGCCAAGAATGGTGGGGTCGAAGCCGCCGGAGGAATTCTCCTCGAGCGCGAGGATGGTCAGGATGCCGCTGAGGAAGAACGGCGAGGACAGTGTGAACGTGTTCGCGGCGCCATCCGGAATGGTCACCAGGCCGCTGGTGAATTGGCCGTCGAAAGACGTTTGCGTCAACGGATACGTCGTACCGTCGACGGTCGCCGAACCGATCGCAATGGCAAAGCGAAACTCTTCGCTCAAGGCGACCGTCTCCCCTGGCGTACACGGATCGAACTGGTTGCAGCTCGGAACGACGCCCGTATTCACGTCTCCGGCGAACCCGGTCGCCGCGAAGTTCTCGCCGGTCACGTCAACTGACGCGGTGCGGTAAACGCCCCGAGCAAAGCTGGTGAGGGTTATGGAACCGCCGGTCAACGTGATGGGATCGGCGGCTGCGGGGGAGGCCAGGAAGAGCGTGGTCACTGCGGCAAGCGCGACGGCGGTGAATTGTCTCATTGTGGGGTCCTCGCTTCCCCTTGCCGGCTGTACAGAGTCCCGGCGACGGCTGATCTGCAAACAGCGCGACCTCGGCGGGGACGTTGCATAAGGCTGGGCTGCGCATGGTGACGACATGGTCCGACGTCTGACGCGAGCGCTGCACCGCATCGACCATGGCCTCGGCCGACTCGAGCGCTGCCGCTCGGCGCTGGTCGAGCTTCGGACGCCGGGATATCTGGCGGTACTCGGACCGGTCGCAAAGGCACTGGCGGCGCTGCAGTGTGTCGAGCTGTGGTACACGAGCGAAGACCGGCGCCGAATCGAACCGCTCGTACCGGCCGGTAGATTCCTGACGCACGCGCAGGTTGAATGGCGCCGCTTCCACCTTTATATGAATGCGGATCCCTGGGCTGCCGCGCGCCTGCGGCGATGCGGGCATCGCGTCAACTTCTTCCACGGCGTGGCAGGGAAGTACGATCTCGATGCACCCTCCGGGCTGCCGATGGGTTTCGAGCACTACAGCCGCGTGGCGTTCGTCAATCGCGATCGCATGCGCCGCTATCTGCAGGCCGGCATCGTCACCAGCGAACAAGCAGTGCTGGTCGGATATCCGAAGCTCGATCGGCTGGTCACCAATGGCTACGATGCGAGCGCGGTGCGCGCGTCCCTGGGTCTGCAACCGGGGCCTCCGGTGGCGATGTACGCGCCAACCTACTCCGTAGCATCCTCGCTGCATCTTGCCGGCGAGGATATCGTCCGCGCGCTGATTGCCGACGGCTTCAACGTAATCGTCAAGCTGCACGATCGCTCGCTCGATCCCGATCCGCGATACAACGGCGGAGTCGACTGGCGTGCGCGCTTTACCGAACTGGCCGCGGATCACGCCGGCCGCGTGGCCTTCAGCGAAACCGCGGATGCGTCGCCGCTGCTTGCCGCCGCCGACGGCTTGATCACCGATCACAGCTCGATCGGGTTCGAATACCTGGTGCTCGACCGGCCGCTTGTCGTGTTCGATGCGCCCGACCTCGCGCGCGCGGCGCGCATCAATGCGGAAAAGATCGAACTGCTGCGCAGCGCAGCCGACGTGGTGAACGCGGCGGCCGAGGTCCCGCGCGTCCTGAAGGCGGCACTGCAGCAGCCCTCGCGGTTGTCTGCCGCGCGCCGTGCGGTTGCCGCCGAGATGTTCTACGAACCCGGCTCCGCGACCGCCCGCGCCGCTGACCTGCTCCGCGGACTGCTGCACGTGCGGACGCCGCACGTCGAGGCCATCGCCGCGCAGGCGACTGGAGATCCGTCGTGAGCGCCGCGGTGGACGCCACCGTTCTGATCGCGACCTACAACCGGGCGCAGCTGCTCGACCGCACGCTGAAGTCGTTGGCCAG
>JBKPSE010000140.1:0-4075 GCA_046765855.1 Acidobacteriota bacterium
GCTCAAGCTGTTCGACTATCCCGCGGCCAATCAGGGACCGATCCAGCTCGCGTTGAATCAGCACACAGTCGACGTCAAGCGCTTCCGTCTGGTCGGCGAGGGGACCGCGCTCGAACTGAGCGGCAGTGTCGGCCTGCACGACAATCGCATCGCCTTGGATGCATCCGGAGACGCGAACCTCGGCATCCTGCAGGCGTTCTATCGCGAGATCAGAAGCTCCGGAAACGCCTCGCTGCACGCCGAAGTGCGCGGACCTCTCGACAAGCCGGTGTTCTCGGGGAGCGCGACCATCGCCAACGGACGCGTCCGGTATTTCTCGCTGCCGCACAGCCTGCAGGACATCAATGGGCGCCTCGACTTCGACGCGCAGGGCGTCCGCGTGGTCGACGCCACGGCGCAGCTCGGTGGCGGCGCCGTCCGCTTCGGCGGGCGGATCGGCATCAACGGTTACCAGCTGGGCACGATCGATCTGACCGCGGCCGGCGAGCAGATGAATCTGAGGTATCCGGAGTCGTTCCGTTCGACCATCGACGCCGCTCTGACGCTGCGCGGCAATCCCACGGCGCTCGTGCTGGGCGGCAACGTGCTGATCCGCGACGGTGTCTACGCGAAACGCGTCGAACCGAACGTCGACATCTTCTCGCTCGTGTCCGGTGGAACCGAGCTTCCCGCGCCAGTGTCGTCGACGGCGACCGTGCCGGTCCGCTACGACATCCGGGTGCTCGCACCGGGAACGCTCCGGCTCGACACCAACCTCGCGCGCATGGTCGCGCGGGCGGACCTGACGCTGAACGGCACCTACGACAAGCCGATCCTGTTCGGCCGCGCCGACATCGACCGCGGTGAAATCTTTTTCGAAGGCAATCGTTACCGCATTACCCGCGGGACGATCGATTTCCAGAATCCGTCGCGGATCGAGCCGTTCATCGACATCGAAGCCGAGACGCGACTGCGAACGTTGAGCGGCGGACGTACGGGCGTCGCTGCGGGTTCGACCGCGTCGTCGAGCGAGACCTATCGTGTGACGATCGCGGTCTCCGGCACGCTCGACGGCCGCATGAACTTCGAAGTGAACTCGGATCCGCCGCTCGCCACCGTCGACATCCTGTCATTGATCTTCGGCCAGGCGACCAGCACCGATCTCGCGAATCCCGAACTGCGCCGGCTGCGCCCGGAAGCGGCGACGCAGTCGGAGGAACAACTGCTGCGGATTGGATTGCTTCGTCTGCTCACCGGCGGATTGACGGGAAGCGTGAGCCGCGCCGTCGAGCAGACGCTGGGCATCGACACCGTCCAGATCTCGCCGAGCATCGGGACTGAAGCGGATCCGCTGACGCCCACCGCACGGCTGATCGTCGGCAAGCGTCTGTCGAACCGAGCCTATCTCACCTACTCGCGCGCGCTCGGCACGACGACACGAGGAGAGCAGATCGTGATCCTCGAGTACGACCAGTCGGATCGGCTCGGCTGGGTCTTGACGCAGAATGGCGCCAACACGTTCGCGGTCGACTTCCGCGTGCGGAGAACGTTCTAGGTGCCGGCAGTGCAGACGATGCGCCGGGTGTTGCAGGTGCTGGGATTGCTGGCGCTGCTCGCGCCGACAGCGTCTGCACAGCAGCCGGCTGCCGCCCGGTATGTCGATCGGCCGGTGAGCAGCATCACTCTCACCATCGAAGGCCGCCCCGCAACTGAAGCGGCGCTGCTCGAAGCGGTGCAATCCAGGACTGGCGCGCCGCTGAAGATGGTCGACGTCCGCGAGACCATCACTCACCTCTACAGCCTCGGCCGATTCAGCGACATTCAGGTGGATGCGGAGAACGCCGCGGACGGAGGCGTCGCCCTGCGCTTCGATTTGAAGCCGATTCATACCGTCACCAAGGTCGAGTTCCGCGGCCAGCTCGGGTTGTCGGAAGGCACGCTGCGCAGCCGCATGAACGAGCGCTTCGGTGAAACGCCCCCGGTGACGCGCGCGGCGGAGGTGGCCGCGGCGTTGCAGCAGCTGTATCAGGATCGCGGATACCTTCGCGCACGGGTCACCGCGGCAGCGCCGATCATTTCGCACGATCCCGATCGGGCCACACTCGTCTTCGACGTCGACGCCGGTCCGCAGACGATAATCCAGGCGTCGACGATCACCGGGCGGCCGCTCGAGCCCGCCGCGCAGATCCAGTCGCGGCTGCGCATCCAGCCAGGGCAGCCGTACGAACCGGGTGAGCTGCGCACGCGGATCGCCGATCTGCTGACTTCGCTGCGCCACCGCCGCTATTACGAAGCCACGGCAACGCTCGCGTCCACGACCTTCAACGCGGATCGCACCGCCGTCGATCTCTCGGTGCAGATCGAGCCCGGGCCGCTGGTGACGCTGCAGTTCGCCGGCGATCCGCTGCCCAAGGTCAAGATTGAGGACCTCGTGCCGATCGAGCGCGAAGGCTCCGTCGACGAAGATATTCTCGAGGATTCGGCCCGGCGCATCACCGACTACCTGCGCCAGCAGGGATACTGGAAGGCCGACGTCAAACCACCCGAACGGCGCGAGGGGAACGGACAGCTGACGCTGGTGTTCACCATCAATCGCGGCCGCCTCTATCGGGTGGCGCCGGGCGGCATCGAGATCACCGGCAACCGCGCGGTCTCCGCCGAAGAACTGAAACCGATCGTGCGGCTGGGCCCTGGCGATCCATTCGTCGCCTCCAGGCTCAGCGCGATCGAAGGCGCGATCCAGCAGATCTACCAGCAGCGCGGCTATGCGACGCTCCAGCTCGCGTCTGCGATCAACGAGGTCGGACAAGGTCTCGTCAAGCCCGTCATCACGATCAAGGAAGGACCGCGCGTGGTGGTCGGGAACATTTCGATCACCGGCAACACGGTGATACCCACAGAACGGCTGCGCGCCGTGCTCTCGCTCGCGCCCGGTTCCCCTTACTACGGCCCGAAGGTGGCACTCGATCGCGATGCATTGACCGCGTTCTATCTCGACGAGGGGTATGCGTCCGCCGACGTGACGGTCACCGCTCCCGCTCTCGTGCCGACCAGCGATGGCGCGCGCGCGGACATCCGGTTCAATATCATCGAAGGTCCGCAGACGGTCGTCGAGCACATCTTCATCAGCGGCAACCTGCGGACGCGCCGCGAGGTCATCGAGCGCGAGCTGCAGATCGCGGTGGGCCGGCCGCTCGGGCAGGCGGCGCTCACCGAGTCGCGCCGGCGGCTCACGGGATTGAGCCTCTTCCGTCGCATTCAAATCTCGGTAATCTCTCACGGCGATCCGCGCCTGCGGGACGTCGTCATCGTTGTCGAGGAAGCGCAGCAGACCACCATCGGTTACGGCGGCGGGCTGCAGGTCGACCGCGTGCTCCGCTCTGCCGAGACCGGCGCGACGACGCGCGAGCGCTACGAACTGGCGCCGCGGGGATTCTTCGAAGTCGGCCGGCGCAATTTGGGCGGGCGCAATCGGTCGCTGAACCTGTATTCGCGCCTCAGCCTGCGTCCGAACCCTGACGAGACCAACACGAACCCCTTCGGCTTCTCCGAGTACCGCATCGTCGGAACCTACCGAGCGCCGCGCGCGCTGCGCAATTATGGCGACCTCACCGCGACGGCGGCGATCGAGCAGGGAGTCCGCACCAGCTTCAATTTCAGCCGCAAGGGCTTCAACGCGGAGCTCGCGCATCAGATCAATCCGACGACGAGAGGGAGCGCGCGGTATTCGTTTGGAACGACGCGGATTTTCGACAATCATCTTGCCGACGTCGAGCAGGACGATCCGCTTGCCGTGTTGACCGTCGACCGCGTGTTCCCGCAGGTGCGCCTGTCCTCGTTCTCGGGCGCGGCGTCGCGCGATACCCGTGACGATCCGTTCGAGCCGCAAAAGGGGACGTTCATCAGCGGCGATGCGACGATAGCGGCACGCGCGATTGGCTCGGAGGTCGGATTCACCAAGAGCTTCCTTCAGGGATTCTTCTACCGCAATCTCGGCAGACCCAACCTCGTCTTCGCCGGCGGCGCACGCCTCGGACTGGCCCGCGCCTTTTTGCGGCTCGGGACCACCGTCGACGAGAACGGCAATCCCCAGACC
>JBKPSE010000141.1:0-6621 GCA_046765855.1 Acidobacteriota bacterium
GGTTCTGGGCGCTGTTGCGTGCCGAGCAGGAAGGACACGAGGGAGACGAAGGACACGAAGGTGACGAAGGAAACGAAGGGCACGGAGGATCGTTGCTGCCCTGGCTGCTGCATGGCGGTGCGCTTGCGCTGCTGCCGTGGATGCACACGCGATTCGCGGTGCTCGCGGGTACGCTGGGTGGACTCGTGCTCGTCCGCCTTGCGCGGGCGCCAAATCCTCTCGGCAAGGCTGTCGCGTTCTTGTTCGCGCCGGCGATCAGCGCGCTCGGCTGGCTGTTCTTCTTCACAATCATTTACGGGGCGCCGGACCCGTCAGCGCCGTACGGACGCGAGGCGCAGAATACGCTGGCGTTTTTTCCCGATGGACTTGGCGGCCTGCTCTTCGATCAAGGCTTTGGCTTGCTCGCGACCGCGCCGGTCCTCCTCGCCGCGCTCGCGGGTCTCGCCCGCGTCCGCCGCCTCGCCATCGATTACATCGTCGTCGCCGTTCCATACCTGCTTGCGGTAGCGACCTACGCGATGTGGTGGGCCGGCATGAGCGGACCTGCGCGTTTTCTCGTGCCTCTGGTGCTCCCTCTCGCAATCCCTGCCGCGTACGCCTGGGCGGGTGCAACTCGCCCGCTGCGCGCGCTGATGCTCGCCGCACTCGTAATTAGCGCGTGGCTGTCGTTGATCATGGCTGGGGCCGGCGGCGGCAGACTCGGGTATCACACCCGCAACGACAACGGCATGACGGCTGCGCCCTGGCTCGAGTGGGCCAACCACGTGGTTGACCTGCCGTCGGCGTTTCCGGCGTTCGTGCCGCAGCCGGTGCAGCCCGATCCCGGGGGCCTGGTGTCGCGCGCCAACGCGGCGCGGACGGGGTTCGCCGCGACAGTGCCCTGGATTCTGTGTTTCGCTCTTGCCGCAGGGTACGTGACGTGGCGGGCGCGCGATCGACCTCAGAACTTCGACGATCGTCTCGTCAGCGAAGCTACGCTTGCGTTCGCGATCGCAATGACGATGGCGATCGGCATCGTGTGGAAGATGCACGGGGCCGTGCCGATTACGGCGACGAACGCGCAGCTGGACGTTCTGCGCCGGCTGGCGCGGGGCCGCGTGATGGCGGTCGGTCTGTCACCCGCGCGCCAGCTGTCGCGCGAGGACGCGTGGGCGATGCGGATGGAGCTTCCGATTCGCCGCGGTCGCGGCGCGCGGCCCAACGCCGCGATCGCGGCGTTTCCAGCCGTTCCTGCCGGTTCGTACGCCATGTCGGTGCGCCGCCGCGGCGGGGAAGGCTGGGTGATGATTGGCGTCGGGAACGATCAGTTCGCGATCGTCACGCAGCCGATCGCGAGCTACGATGCCGGGATCCGCATCGACCTGCCGGTGGACGTGCGTGCCCTTCTCGTGCGCAGCGACGAAGCAGCGCGCGCGCAGCTCGAGTCGGTCGAGTTGCGACCGGTCGCCCGCACCGAGCGATTGTCGCCGCAGTACGCGCGCCGCGCGGTGCGCTACGACTCTTCGGTGATCTACTTCCTCGACGACCGTTCGTTCCCCGAGCCAACGGGCTTCTGGGTCGCCGGCTCGCGCGCGACTCAGCTCGCGATCAGGCCTGACTCGGCACGGTCCATTGCCGCGCTGCTGCTGCGCAACGGCGCGGCCGACAACACAGTGGAGCTCGAATCGCGCGGCTGGCGCGAGTCGCTGTCACTGAAGGCCGGCGAGGAGCGGCGCGTCGACGTCCCTATCGACCCCGCAATCGGAGCTGCGTTGCTGAAGATCAGTAGCGCGTCCGGGTTCCGTCCGTCCGAGGTGAACTCCGGCAGCCGCGACACGCGCTTGCTCGGCGTGTTCGTGAGAACCGCAGAACCGTAAGTTCAGTCGAGCCGACGGTCGGCCGCCGATCTCGCGATGACTCCAGCGTCAGTAGCGGATCACGCCGCCGAAGTACATGCCCTTCATGGTGAGCGAGCCGTTGTCCTGCTTCACCTTGTAGAACACGTCGAACGATCGGTAGCCGAGCTGGGCGCCGACGTGCTCGTTGAAGTTCACCGTCCCGTATAGATCGAAGTCGTAATACTTTCCCGAATAGTCGTCACTGTTCAGCGCCTTGTCCGGCAGCTTGAAGAACGTGAACTCGCCGGTGATCGAGATGTTGGGGACGACGTAGCCGCGTCCGGTGAAGCCGATGGCGGGAATCGGCGCCTGCGCGGAGGTGAACTGTTCGGCGCCGACGACGGCCGACGTGAGCGTGGCGGCAAGATCCGTGTACTTGATCTCGGCTACCACACCGGCGAAGCCGCGATCGAGGTAAACGAAATCCCACTCGTAGCCGAACCGGTACGCCTTCCAGCTCACGTCGGTCGAGACCGGAATGCCGACGTTGAAGCGCTGGCCGTTGAATACGAACGTGGTCGGGACTGTCTTCTGCGCCTGGTAGTTGATCGGGGTGTACTCGAAGCGGAACTTGTGCTTGGTCGCCGGGCGCAGGACGACCTTCAACTGCTTGAACGTCTTCTTCTCGATGCCGAGCGTGTTGACGAAATCGACCTGGTCGCCCAGCTGGCCGAGCCCTTCGCTCGAGATGACGATCTCCGGGGTCGGATTCCAGATCGTCCCTGCCGCCTCGATTCGGTAGGTCTCACCGGTGGCGCGGTTCGACGACGCGCGGCGGGCGCCGTATTGCGCCTCGGCGGGCGCGGCGACCGCCAGACCGGTGAACAGACAGAGGCTGACCGCAAACAGACGCGTGCGCATAAATCGTTCCCGCCCCGGGAGAGTTGATGGATAGAACCTGGCGGCCTGCTGGGAGAGGCGGCTTCAGAATAACACGAAGGCGGTTGCGATCTATTGGATCCGCTGGGTATACTCCCGGCCGTGAAGACCCGCACCGCGCGCCGCACGCCCCGGGCGGAAGAACCGGTCCCCAGCGCTTCGCACGTCGAGCGCGCCTATCGCGATCTGAAAGCCGCGATCGTCGAGGGGCGCTACCGGCCTGGCGCGTCGCTGTCAGAAGTCAGCCTGGCGAGCGAGCACGGAATGAGCCGCACGCCGATTCGGGAAGGGCTCGCGCGGCTCTGGCAGGAAGGTTATCTCGATCGCGTGGTCGGCCACGGCTACTTCGTCGCACGCGTGACCGTACAGCAGATTCACGATACCTTCGACGTCCGGCGGCTGCTCGAGGGGGCCGCCGCCGCGCGCGCGGCTGAGCTCGCGCAGCCGGACGAAATCGAGCTGCTGCGCAAACTGGCGATGGTCCCCATTGGCGCGTCGCTCGATTACCGCCACTCGGAAACCGCCAACGTGCAGTTCCATCTGGCCATCGCCCGTTGCGCGCGCAACGGCCTCGCCCTCGAACTCATCGAACGCTGTCTGGCGCAAGTCGATCGGTTCATGTCTCTCGGCGTCAACTTCGGCAAGTTCACGGAAACGGCGACCGAGGCCCACATGTTGATCGTGGACGCCATCGCCAGCCACGACCGCGCCGCGGCGCGCCTCCGCATGGAGGAACACCTCGATTGCGGCAGCCGGCTGATGAAGGACGCGCTCCTCCAGGGTCAGCTGGTCGGCGTCGGAATTTAGGCATCCCGATTGCTGTATACAGCCCGTATTCCGGGCTGATCAACGGACGCTTCGGCGCCTAACCCTCGCCGTTCTAACGAGTTAAATCGAAGTGTCCGGGTGCGCCGATCCATTCGCACCGATCCGCCTGCTCCAAAATCTCGAATCGACTTCCGCTGTCTGGGAGGACCGCACAATGTTGAGAAGGATTGCTGGGACCCTGTTGGTGCTATTCCTGGGGGCCGCCCCGCTGCTGGCGCAGCAGGGCACGACCGAGCTCCGCGGCCGCGTCATCGACGCGCAGTCGGGAGTGCTTCCCGGTGTCGCCGTCCTCGTTCGCAACCAGGCGACCGGTATGTATCGCGAGACCGTCAGCGGTTCAGACGGCTCGTTCATTGCCAGCGGCCTGATTCCGGGCACCTACGAGGTCACCGCGGAGCTGTCAGGATTCAAGAAGTTCGTGCGGCGCGACCTGATCCTCGAGGTCGGCAAGACAGCGACCATTGACGTCACCATGGAGGTCGGCGGCGTCGAACAGACGGTCAACGTGTCGGCCGAATCGCCGCTCGTGGACGTGACGTCGAAGGAAATCGGCGGCAACATCACGACCGAAACGTTGACCCAGCTGCCGAGCGTCAACGGCAACTTCATCGGCTTCATCGGTCTGCTGCCGGGCATCGTCCCATCGATCAGCACCGAGTCGTTCGGCTCGGATTCGGTCAGCGTCAACGGCCAGGATCCGCGCAACAACAACTACACGGTCGATGGCGGCAATAACAACGACGACGTCATCGGGCAGCGCGCCGGTATGCAGGCTCGGACGCCGATCGAAGCGATTCAGGAGTTCCAGGTCATCACCAACCAGTTCGACGCGGAATTCGGCCGGACGTCGGGAGCGGTGGTCAACGCCGTGACCAAGGCGGGTTCGAACAACCTGCACGGCAGCGCCTTCGGCTACTTCCAGGACGGCAAGTTCACCGAAAAGGACTACTTCGCCAAGAAGAACAATCTCGCGAAGGCGGATACGCGCTACGAGCGATGGGGCGGCACGGTCGGCGGGCCGCTGGTGAAGGACAAGATGCACTACTTCTTCAGCCTGGAGCGCTTCTCGATCGACAGGCCGAACATCATCCTGATCCCGTCGCGGCCGGATCTCAATGGTCAGCAAAGCACCCACGACCGCGTCTGGAACACGATCATCCGCGGCGACCATCAGATCAACCGCAACAACACCTACAGCGTCCGCTGGCTGCGCGAGACCTCGCCGCAGACCAACCAGATCATCGGCACGGTCAGCGCCGCCGCGGCGCGCGAGGAATCGGACGTCGACCAGACGCTCGCGACCAACTTCAACTCAGTGCTGTCGAACACCAGGGTCAATACGCTGCGCGCCACCTGGACGCGGGAAAACGTCGCGTTCGCGAACCACTGCTTCAATACCAGCGGCCGGGATCTGACCAAGTGCCCGCCGACGCTGAATTTTCAGAATTTCACCGACCAGCAGAGCAATCTCGGACAGTCGCGCATCAATGACGCGATTCAGCTGGACGAGACGCTGTCATGGTTCCTGCCGGGGCGGCACGGCGATCACGACGTGAAGTTCGGCGCGCAGTATGAGTATTCGGGCGCCGCGAACAATACCCAGGACAGTCTGAACGGGATTTTCTCCTTCGCCACGAGCAACGGCCCGTTCAATCCCGCCGATCCACGCACCTACCCCGATCGGCTCTCGATCCGCGTTGGCGGCCCGAGCATTTTCTACGAGAAGGCGCACTACGTCTCGTCGTTCGTTCAGGACAAGTGGCGGTTCAGCAACAAGCTGACGCTGAGCCTGGGCATGCGCTACGACCTCGAGGTCGTGCCGATTCCCGAAACGGACGATCCGTTGGTCTCGACCTATCCGATCGACAAGAACAACTTCCAGCCGCGGGTTGGTCTGACCTACGACCTGGGCGGCGGTTCGAGCGTGCTCCGCGGAGGGTATGGGCGCTTCTATGACAAGACGCACTTCGAGCTGATTGGCGGCCTCTACACGCAGACGCCTTTTGCGTCCTCCTTCGTTGTGAACTTCCCGACGGGCGCTGCCGATCCCGGCCCGCGTAACGGCGCGCTGCCTACCGACGAACTGTTGGTCAACGGGCCGGTGCTCAATCGCGACCTCGTGAACCAGCGATTCCCGCCCGGGCTCAATCGGAACACCGGCGCGAGCTGGGACAATCCGGATCGCCGCGTGCCCTACACCGACCAGTTGACGGCGGGGTACGAGCGGCAGCTCGCGGCCACCATGGCGATCAGCGCGGATTACGTGCATGCGTTCAGTCGCGACCTGCTGATGTCGAAGGACCTCAACGCCGGACTGCGCGCGACCACGGCAGCCACGTCGCCGGTGCAGCGCATCTACCCGCAGGCTCCTCTGGTGAGCGCGTATCAGGTGCTGCGGCAGAAGTATCCGGGCTTCGGCGATTTCACCACCGGCGTCACGCAGCCGCTCAACGTCGGCAAG
Organism: Acidobacteriota bacterium; assembly: GCA_046765855.1. Taxonomy (GTDB): domain Bacteria; phylum Acidobacteriota; class Vicinamibacteria; order Vicinamibacterales; family 2-12-FULL-66-21; genus JAICSD01. The sequence continues at coordinate 6,046 of JBKPSE010000141.1, forward strand.
GTCGATTACGACGCGCTGATGATCGCGCTGAACAAGCGTTTCAGCCAGAACTACAGCGCCCGCGTGTCCTACACGCTCTCCTACTCGCGCGGCAACACGACCGGCAGCGGCGTTCCGGGCAGCGGCTTCCAGGTGCTCGACGACATGCACCTCGAGCTGAACGAGGGACCCACGGCCTTCGACACGCGACACAACTTCGTGGTCAGCGGGCAGGCGCTGGTGCCGCGGACCGGCGGACTCAACTTCAGCTGGGTCGTGAGAGCGCTCAGCGGCTCACCATTCAGTCTGTTCAACCAGACGACCGATCCGGATCGGAACGGCTCGTTCTCGGAGCCGCTGGCCGCAGGCGACTATTCGGGTGACGGAACCGATGCCTACACCGTGAAGGGCTACAAGTCGCAGCGCAACGGTGCGTATGGTCCCGGCTTCTTGAATGCGGATCTGCGTTTCGGCTATCGCATCGGCGGCGCGCAGCGCGACGCGCGGCGCCTCGAGCTGATCGCGGACTTGTTCAACGTGACCAACCACGTGAACTTCGCGAACCCGTCCGGCCGCCAGGACTCGACCGCGTTTCTG
>JBKPSE010000142.1:0-2102 GCA_046765855.1 Acidobacteriota bacterium
GCACGTGAGATCGATCTGCATCCGGCCTGCGAGCGCGTAAGCGACCACGAGCGGCGGCGACGCAAGGTAATTGGCGCGCACCTGCGACTGGATGCGCCCTTCGAAGTTGCGATTGCCCGACAGCACCGACGCGACGACGAGATTCCTGTCCTTGACGATCGAGGACACGGGCTCCGGCAGCGGGCCGCTGTTGCCGATGCAGGTCGTGCAGCCGTAGCCGACCAGGTTGAATCCGAGTTCGGCAAGCGGCTCCATCAATCCCGCCGCCCGCAGATACTCGGTGACGACCAACGACCCTGGCGCAAGACTCGTCTTGACCCACGGCTTGGTCTTCAGCCCGCGCCTGACCGCATTGCGCGCGAGCAGGCCGGCGCCAATCATGACGCTCGGGTTCGAGGTGTTCGTACAGCTCGTGATCGCCGCGATCACCACCGCGCCGTGCTCGAGTCCCTCCATACCGGGAACGACGTCGGCCTCCGCCACGGCCGTCGCCGTTTTTGCCGGAACGGGCGCCGTCTCTCCGGGCATGGTGATTTCGCCGGGCTTTTCTTTCGCAGGCTTCCCCCTGCGTTCCGCGAGCATGACCTCGAGCGCCTGCTGGAATTTGAGTTTCGTCTGGTTGAGCGAGACGCGATCCTGCGGCCGCTTCGGTCCGGCGAGGCTCGGTTCGATCGACGACAGGTCGAGTTCCACAGTCACGGTGTACGCCGGATCGACCGACGACGCCGTCCGGAAGAGTCCCTGTTCCTTCGCGTATGCCTCGACCAGCTTGACCCGCGACTCGTCGCGTGCCGTGAGTCGAAGGTAGTCGAGGGTCATGTCGTCAATCGGGCAGATCGCGATCGTCGCTCCGTACTCAGGCGACATGTTGCCGAGCGTCGCGCGATCCGCAATGGTGAGGAACTCGAGCCCGGGACCATAGAATTCGACGAACTTGCCGACCACACCGACCTTACGGAGGCGCTCGGTAATCGTCAGCACCAGATCGGTTGCCGTCGCCCCCTCGGGCAACCGGTTGGTCAGACGAAACCCGACCACTTCAGGAATCAGCATCGAGATCGGCTGGCCGAGCATCGCTGCCTCGGCTTCTATGCCGCCGACGCCCCATCCGACGACACCGAGTCCGTTCACCATCGTGGTGTGCGAGTCGGTGCCGACGAGCGTATCCGGATACGCGAGCAGCTCCCCGTTCGCCTCTTCGCTGAAGACAACGCGCGCGAGGTACTCGATGTTGATCTGATGGACGATGCCGGTGTCGGGCGGCACGACCTTGAAGTTGTCGAACGCGGTCTGGCCCCAGCGCAGGAACGTGTATCGCTCGCGGTTGCGCGAGAACTCGAGCTCCGCGTTGAGCTCGAAGGCGTTGCGCTCGGCGAAGTGATCCACCTGGACCGAGTGATCGATCACCAGCTCGACCGGCTGGAGCGGGTTGACCCGTTTCGGATCGCCGCCGAGCCGGATGACGCCGTCACGCATGGCCGCGAGATCGACCACCGCGGGCACGCCGGTGAAATCCTGGAGCAGAACGCGCGCCGGCATGAAAGCAATCTCTTTCGCGGCCTTCGAGGCGACGTCCCAGCCGGCGAGCGTCTGGATGTCGTCGCGATCGACGAAGCGGGCGTCTTCGCGCCGGAGCAGATTCTCGAGCAGGATTTTGAGTGAGTACGGCAGCCGCGCGAGTCCGGGGTAGCCCGCCTTCTCGAGCGCCGGCAGGCTGAAGTAGGACAAGCGCCGGCCATCGACGGTCAGCGTGCTGCGAGTATTGAAGGAATTCTGCGAGACCATCTGTCTATGATCCCTTACTCGGACGCTCGCGTTCAAGTTGGGCCAGGAACTCCGCCGCGACAGCCGCCGGGTCGCGCCGATCGGCGTCCACCGCTTTGTTCATGCGCCGCATGTCCTCCGCGGTTATCCGTCCAGCTAGCGACTCGATCGCGCGGCGCACTTCCGGATGACGCAGGAGCGTCGCCGTACGCGCCACAGGCACGGCGTCGTACGGGGGAAAGTAATGCCGGTTGTCCTGGAGCATGAACAGGTCGTAGGCGGCAATCAGCCCGCTGGTGGCATCTCCGGCGATGAGATCGACCTGCCCCTGCGCCAGC
>JBKPSE010000143.1:0-3493 GCA_046765855.1 Acidobacteriota bacterium
GTCGATGACTATCTGGCGCGCCAGTTCTGGGGCGAACGCGATCCGATCGGCGATCGCCTTCGCATGTCCGGATTCGATCCCGATGCACTTTGGACGATCGTCGGGGTCGTGGCCGGCGTGAAGCATCAATCCATCGATGAAGCGCCCACCGGAACGCTGTACGCGCCGATGGCGCAGGCGCCCGCCAGCGCGCTCGCGTTCGTCGCCAACAGCTTCAGTCTCGTGGCACGAGGCCACGGCGCGACGGCAGAGCGCCTTGGTGCCGCGCTGCAGGAATCGGTGCGCGGGCGCGACCGCAGCGTGCCGGTGTCGACGCCGCGTACCCTCTCCGCGATCGTCGACGCCACAATCGGGCCGCGGCGGCTCACCGCGTGGCTGGCGTCCGCGCTGGCGGGCGCCGCGCTTCTGATCGCCGTCTTCGGCGTCGCTGCCGTCACCGCGGCGCTCGTGGTCGACCGCCGGCGCGAGTTTGCCATCCGTCTGGCGATTGGCGCCACGCCACTCGCCCTCTCGCGCAGCGTCGTCGCGGAAATCGCGAGAGTGACGCTCGTCGGCAGCGCCGCCGGGCTTGCGGCGCGCTGGTCCTGCACGCGCTGTTCACGCGCTTGTTCTTCGTCACGGGTTCGGCGAAACCGTCGATCGAATTGCTGGCCACGGCGATTGTTGCGGCGTCGGCGCTGGTCGCGGCGGCTGGCCCGGCGTGGAGAGCGTCGCGGATGGACGCGAGTGAAATGCTGCGGCAGGACTAGCGAGGCTTCCGTCCGACGCCGATGATGCTCAAGCCGCGGCCGATGCGCAGCGATTCCATCAGCTTGGCGATCGGCAGCAGACGCTCGAACGTGCGCATCTGACCCGGATTCAGGTCGCGGCGGCCGAGCTGTTTGTTCATCCACCAGCCGGCCACGCCCATCCGGTTGAACTCCTCCATCATCACGATCTCGAAGCCTGCCGCCTGCATCTTGGTGTGCAGCTCGGGCTGCGTGTAGCGGCGCAGGTGTCCCAACGCCTCGTCGCACGGGCCGTACAGCGATGGATGCGCCGGAACGAGGATGATCGCGTGACCGCCGGGCTCGAGCAGGTCGTAGTAGGCACGCAGCACGCTTTCGTCCGGCGCGATGTGCTCGAGAACGTTGAGACAGACGATGGTGTCGAAGCGTTCGTCTTTGAGCGCCGCGTAGGTCGCCGGATCAGCGAGGTCGCCGCGCAGCGTGCGGATGTTCTCGAGATGGCCGAGCCGCCACTGGGCCATCTCGATATAGAGCGGGTCGCTGTCGACGCAGACCAGCCGTTCGCGCTCGAGCAGGAGCTCGGTGAAGTTGCCGATGCCCGCGCCGGCCTCGAGCACGCGCTCGCCGAGATAGGGACGGAACTGGTCCAGGATCCAGCGGTTCAGGCCGCGCGCCCGCCGCATGCTCTGCAGGACGTAGTAACCCTCGTGCGTCGTGAACCGATCGTCGACGAACCGATACTTGATCAGCGTCCAGACCGCCGACACGGCATCCTTCCAACCGATCTTCTTCCCTTCCGCGACGGTGCGGCCGTGATAGCTGATCGGCACTTCGTAGAGGCGGATGTTCCACTGCGCCAGCTTGGTGGTCAGCTCCGGCTCGATGCCGAAGCGATTGCTGTAGAGCGGAGTCTGCTTGAGGATGTCGGCCCTGACCGCCTTGTAGCAGGTTTCCATGTCGGTCAGATTGATGTCGTTCAGGATGTTGGTGAGCCAGGTGAGGAAGTGATTGGCGACGCTGTGCCAGTAAAGCAGAATCTTGCGCTGGCTCGCGGAGGCGAAGCGCGAGCCGAAGACGGCGTCTGCCTTGCCTTCGACGATCGGCGCGACCAGCGCGGGATAGTCCTGCGGGTCGTACTCGAGATCCGCGTCCTGAATCAGGCCGATCTCGCCGCGCATCTCGCGAATCGCCCGGATGATCGCGGCGCCTTTGCCCATGTTGTGCGGCTGGCGGAACACGCGGATGCGCGCGTCCGCGGCGGCGAGGCGGTCGAGAATCTCCGCCGATCCATCGCGGCTGCCGTCGTCCACGCACACGAGCTCCATCGGCATCGCGACGGGACTGGCGAGCACGCGGCGGATGATCGTGCGCAGCGTGCGCGATTCGTTATAGACGGGGATGAGGACGCTGAGGAGCGGCTGCGGTCCGGTGGACGGCTCGGGCATCGGCACGGAGAACGGGAAAGCGTATCACGCCCGACGATCCGGACCAGGTGCATCGATGGCGCGGCCAAGCTCGCCGGCGTCCAGCCACACCAGGTCGCACGGCGGACAGGTATCAATCACGATGTTGCCCGGTCCGTAATACCAGTCGGTCATCATCCCCTTTCCGCATCGTGGACACGCGATGCGGCGGTGCAGCTCGCGCGGGTCGGCGGGATGCGGCGTCACGCTTGGCGTTGCGGCGGCGCGACGTTTCGCCGTGAGCGTTACCGCAAAATCCCGCCGCTGCATGAGGATGCCTTTGCAGCGTTCGCAGAGCTCGAGCGGTACGCGATCGTCGAGGGCCGCACGCACGAGCGCGGTCCGGCACACCGGGCACTCGCGTCCGCGCTCCCCCGTCACCCGCACGCCGTCGGCCGCGGGCTCAGGGCAGATGACGCTGCTGCAGTGCGCGCATTGCCAGCAGGGACGCGTCGGGTGGAGCGCCATCGCGGCGCCGCAATTGGGGCAGTTCACAGGGGGATCTTACGATGGACGAGGACCAGGGCCGAGAGACGAGGACGGAGGAACCGCGGATCGAGGGCGATCGTCTCGTCAAAGGACGCCGCAAGTCCGCGGCCCGTCAGCTTGGGCGTCCGCCGGCTTCGATATCGGCAGCGAACTCGTGCGGCAGTGCTGTGGCGCGGATAGCAGCGGCTGCCGCCTTCACGTCGTAGTCCACGCGGCGCAGGGTTGGGCGTCCGGCGTCGATCAGCGCGTAACAGGCCCGCCAATCGCGATCCTTGGGCTTGCCGACGGATCCGACGTTGACAAACATGACGCCGCCGACTTCTTTCACATACGGCTTGTGGGTGCGGCCGAACACGATCAGGTCGGCGTTCGATGATTCAGCGAGGCGCTGAAAGCTGGAGAGCGGCCGGTCTTCGAACAGGTATTCGTTCATCTTGCGCGGGCTGCCGTGTACGAGGAGGATGCGCTTGCCGTCGGCGTCGAAGCGGATTTCCTTCGCCAGCGTTTTCAAGAACGCCTTGTTCTCGCTGGTCGTCTGCTGCTTCGTCCAGGCGAGTGAGCGATCGCCGAGCAGGCGCTCGTGCTCCTCTCGATAGGCGCAGCCGCACTCGTCGCGGTCGAATCCGACACCGTCATCGTAATTGCCCATCACGGTTGGAATGCCTTCGCGGCGGATACGCTCGGTGACCTCGTTGGGGTTGGCGCCGTAGCCGACGAGATCGCCGAGGCAGTAGACGGCGTCGGGACGCTGCGCCGCGATGTCGGCGAGGACCGCCTCGAGCGCCTGGATGTTGCCGTGGATGTCGCTGAAGA
>JBKPSE010000144.1:0-3072 GCA_046765855.1 Acidobacteriota bacterium
CTCGTCGGGCAGCCACGTCCCGCGCACGCCGCCGCGATAAACCAGCGGCGTCACGTTGTAGCCCATGAACTTTTCGGCCCGCGCGTAGTCGGCCGCGGTCATCGCCGCCCGCTGCGCCCGCACCGGCATCGCGCCGCCGACAGCCAGAGCTGCCGCCGCGACGCAGAAGACAAGCTTTCTCATACCTGGGGATCCTCCGTGGGAAAGTATGTCACTTCCCGAGCCGGTGAAAAAAGCGCGACTTCACTCGAGGGCCGCCTTGGCCGTCGGCGAAGGTCCTCGAGCGCGCCATTCTACCCAGTGTCTCCGCCGCGTCCCTCTCGACTATCCGACTCTGATTCGCTTATCCGCGTTCCTCTGTGGCTGCTCTGATCCGTGTATTCCGTGTGGTCCGTGGCTGCTTTAAATCCGTGTATTCCGTGTGCTCCGTGGCTGCTTTAAATCCGTGTATTCCGTGTGCTCCGTGGCTGCTTTGAGTCCGTGTATTCCGTGTGATCCGTGGCTACCGTAATCCGTGTGCCTCCGCGGCTCTCTTTCTCCGCGGCTGATAAACTGTCGCGCAACCTTTCAAGGGAGTGCCAATGCCGTTCCGTGCACGACTCGTCGTCGCCGTCCTCCTGCTCACCGCGACCGGCACGCTCGCGCAGTCGCATACGCCGACCATCGACCAGCTGATTGAACTGAAGCGAGCCGGCTCTCCCGCGATCTCCCCCAGCGGCCAGTGGGTCGCGTATACCGTCCGCGAGGCGAACTGGGACGAGAACAATTACCACACCGAAATCTGGCTCGCCGACGTGAAGTCCGGGGAGCTGCGGCAGCTGACCAGCCACGCGAAAAAATCCAGTTCGTCACCGGCGTGGGCCCCCGACAGCTCGAAGCTGGCATTCGCCAGCGATCGCGACGACAAGCGGCAGGTGTATCTGATCGATCCCCGCGGCGGTGAGGCACGCAAGCTGACGTCGGTCGAAGAAGGCATCGGCAGCTTTGCGTGGGCTCCCGACGGCAAGTCAATCGCGTTCACGTCGACCGAGCCGAAGACCGACGCCGACAAGGAACGGGAGAAGAAATTCGGTGAGTTCGACGTCTACGGCGAAGGTTATCGCATGAGCCACCTGTGGGTGTTCGATATCGCCGCGAAAAAGGCGCGGCGGCTCACCAGCGGGAACTTCACCGTCGGTTCCTTCAACTGGTCGCCCGACGGCACGCAGATCGCCTTCGACCACCGCATCAATCCCGCGAACACCAGCGGCGCCACGTCGGACATCTCGGTCGTCAGCGTGGCCGACGGCAGCGTCCGCAAGCTGGTGCAGCAGGAGGGCGCGGACAGCGGCCCGATCTGGTCGCCCGACGGCACGCGAGTCGCGTTCGGATCGGCGATGAAGAAGGAGTCGTCCTTCCTCAATAACGCGATCGGCGTGATTCCGGCCCGCGGCGGATCGATTGAATACATCACGACCGCGTTCGACGAGAACCCCAACATCGTCGACTGGAACCGCGGCGGACTCTTCTTCAGCGCGTCGCAGAAGACGTACGCATATCTCTACAGCATCGACCCGGCGACCAGGGCCATCACGAAGTACGCCCCCTCGGAGCAGTGGATCGGCTCCGGCTTCAGCCTCACTCCGGACGGGCAGTGGCTCGCGTTCACGGCGACCGACGCGAGCACGCTCGGCGAGGTGTTCGTCGCGCCTCTAGCCTCGCCGCTGAAGCCGCGCAAGCTCACCGACATGACCGCGCAGACATCAACGTGGGCCCGCGGCGAGATGGAGGTCATCTCCTGGAAGAGTCAGGACGGCGCGGCGATCGAAGGCGTGCTGCACAAGCCGGTCGGCTTCCAGACCGGCAGGCGGTATCCGCTGCTCGTCGTCATTCACGGCGGCCCGACGGGAACGTCGCGCGCCGCGGCGTTTTCGAGCACGTCGATTTACCCGATCGACATCTGGACGGCCAAGGGCGCACTGGTCCTCGAACCAAACTACCGCGGAAGCGCCGGCTACGGCGAAGCATTCCGATCGCTCAACGTCCGCAACCTCGGCGTCGGCGACGCATGGGACGTCCTTTCGGGTATCGACTATCTGATCAAACAGGGAATGGCGGATGCGGATCGGGTCGGGACGATGGGATGGAGTCAGGGCGGTTACATTTCCGCCTATCTCACCACGCACGATAGCGCCCGCTTCAAAGCCGTGTCGGTTGGCGCCGGCATCTCCGATTGGATGACGTATTACGTCAATACCGACATCACGCAGTTCACGCGCCACTATCTGAAGGCGACGCCGTGGGACGACCCCGAGATCTACCGGAAAACGTCGCCGATCACCTACATCAAGAACGCGAAGGCGCCGACGCTGATTCAGCATGGCGCGACGGATCAGCGCGTGCCTCCGCCGAATGCGTTCGAGCTCTATCGCGGCCTGCAGGACGTCGGCGTTCCCTCGAAACTGATCATCTACAAAGGATTCGAGGGGGTCGGCCATGGTCCGTCAAAGCCGAAGTCGAGCCGCGCCGTGATGCAGCACAACCTCGAGTGGTTCGACAAATACATCTTCCGCGCATCGAGCACCACGACTTCGCAGCAGGAGAAATAGCGTGCCAGCCCTGTGGCGGACGCACTCACCTGGACCGCGCGGAGACAACAGAATGCGGAGAGCACGCCACCAAGGAGGACTGCTTCCAGTCGTCCTCTCCTTGCTGTGCGTCCTTTGTCTGCGATCGCCTTTGACTGGCGCCCCACAGCAGCCAGGGACGGTCGATGCCGCGCTCTATAGCAATCTCAAGTGGCGGCATGCCGGCCCGTTCCGCGCCGGCCGCGTCAATGCCGTTTCAGGGGCTATCGGTCAGCCGAACACCTTCTACTTCGGGTCAGTCGGTGGCGGATTATGGAAGACGACGAACATCGGCCGCACGTGGACGCCGATCTTCGACAGCACCGGCGTCGCGTCGATCGGCGCGATCGCCGTCGCTCCATCCAATCCTGACGTCATCTACGTCGGCACCGGTGAAGCGGACATGCGCGACTCGATCGCCTTCGGCGACGGCGTCTACAAGTCTGCCGACGGCGGCCGCAACTGG
>JBKPSE010000145.1:0-7657 GCA_046765855.1 Acidobacteriota bacterium
GCCTGAGGACAGATTGGTCGCACCGTTGCACGCGGTCGTCCCGCTGACCGCGGAACCGGTCATCGACAGTACGTAACCGGCCTTGGTCGCGCTGGGCGCCTGCGCGAGATCGGGACTGAGAAAGGCCGAGCCGCCGGACGGCCCGCTTCCGAGCACGTCGAGCGCCTGCGCGTACTTGCCGCTGGCGCAGCTCGCCGAGAAGGTTCCCTGCGCGCTGCTGATCGCGCGCAGCGATCCGATCGCCCACGCCTCGTTGCCGGAGATGCGGGCGCGCACCAGGCCCGGGATGGCGATAGCAGCGATGATGCCGATGATCGCGACGACGATCAGCAGCTCGATCAACGTGAATCCGTTCGAAGTACGCACCTTCATTTGTCAGATCCCAATCGTGCCGGGGGTGGATGCCGTTCAAAACTGCAACGGCGGTGCCAGAGGCAGAGTCGGTGTGAACCAGGTAAGTCGTTGGATTCAAACGGCGTTGCCGTTCGGTCCCCTGAGCGATGTGGTGACAAATATTGTCCGACGTGACATTCGTTCGCGCGCGCACTGCGTGGCCGCACTACCATCGCGCCGATGAATCGCCGAGAGCTTCTTCAGTCGATGGCCGCAATCGTCGCGGCGCCGAACGTCGTCCCCCAGCGCTCCCCATCCGCGGCGGGCGAGGGCCTTGCCGCGCGCGACGAGTGGATCGCCATGCTCCGGCGGATCGCGGGGCCGGTGCTCACGAACCTTGCGGCGGGCACGCTGCGCGCGCGCATGCCCGTCGAACAGGCAGCCGGCGCCGACCGCGCGAGCGTGACGCATCTCGAAGCGTTCGGCCGTTTGCTCGCCGGGATGGGTCCGTGGCTCGAGCGCAGTCCTGAAGACGCGCTCCGGGCGCGAACCGCGCTCGCCCGCGGGGTCGATCCCTCGTCGGCCGATTTCCTGAACTTCACTCGCGGCAGCCAGCCGCTCGTCGACGCGGCGTTTCTCGCCCAGGGACTTCTGCGCGCCCGGCGCAGTGTGCTCGACGCACTCGAGACGCCGACGCGCGCGCATGTCGTTGCCGCGCTCGAATCGACCCGCGTCATTACGCCTGGCTACAACAACTGGCTGCTGTTCTCGGCGATGGTCGAAGCGGCGCTCTCGGCACTGGGTGCGCGCGCCGATTTGCTGCGCGTGGACTACGCCTTGCGCCAGCACGAGGCCTGGTACAAAGGGGACGGCGCCTATGGCGATGGTCCCGTGTTTCACTGGGACTACTACAACAGCTTCGTGATCCATCCGATGCTCGTCGACGTCCTCGAGGTGTTCCGGGACGCGCGGCCCTCGTGGAAAGAGATGGCAGCTCGCGTCGAAGAACGCGCGCGCCGCTTCGCAGCCGTGCAGGAGCGCGTGGTCGCGCCCGATGGATCGTTCCCGCCGATCGGCCGCTCGCTCGCCTATCGATGCGGCGCGTTTCATCTGCTGGCGCAGGCCGCGCTGCGCCATGCGCTGCCAGACGGGGTCGTCCCTTCGCAGGCGCGCACGGCGCTGACGCAGGTGATCCGCCGCACGCTCGCGGCGCCGGACACGTTCGACGGCGCCGGTTGGCTGCGGATCGGATTCTGCGGCCATCAGCCCGATATCGGGGAGGGCTATATCTCGACTGGCTCTCTGTATCTCTGCACCGTGGCGTTTCTGCCGCTTGGTCTGCCGGCCGACGATCCTTTTTGGTCAGCGCCCGCGGCGCCGACCACTCAGGAGCGCGCGTGGAGCGGACGCTCGTTCCCGATCGATCACGCGCTCGCTACGTGATCGACCTGCGCCGGCTGCGCGCCATCCAACCGACGGCCGGCGCGACAAGGAGGAGCGTCGCCGGTTCAGGCGTCGCGGCCGCGGACTCGAACTGATAGCTGATGCGGTCGGTGGTGATCCCGAAGTCCTGATGCGAGAACGAAAGCGTCGCAGTACCGGACCCTATCAGAGCGAGTGAAAACAACGGCGTGCCGGTGCGCTCGATGTTGTCGTAGGCGATGAGCGACCCGGTAAAGGTAAACGGCAGCGACCGCTCGGCATACAGCACGCCGGTCATGTCAGGTACCGCGACCGCACCGGACGTGAACGAGAACAGACCGGTGAAGATCGGACCGCCGTTGAAGAACGGAAAGCCTTCGTAGACAACGCCGTCGACGACGGAGGGATCGCCGTAGGTGTCGGGGGGCGCGCTTACGCTGAGGTTGATCAGCGTTCCTGGGGCGCACGGAAAGCAGCTCTCGATCGGACCGCCGACCGGGAATTCACCGCTCACGTGGAAATCCGCCCCTTCAAGCGAGAACCCGTTGTTGCCTTCATTGGCGGAGGCGTAGCCGCCGGTCACGATGCGAATCGGATCGGCGTAGACGGCAGAGCTGTAGAGCAGGAACGAGGCGATCGCGCAACCGCACGCGAGAGCCGAGCGCCGCGTGAGCAACCGGATGCCGGAGAACGACAAAACTTTCGCGGATTCTGGTCGCGCACTCACCATGCACACCTCACTCGGGCGGCGCGGTGCAACCGGAGTACCCTCCGAGAGCGATCGGCGCAAGGTCCGGTTGTCGGCTTCCGCGGGCGGTGCCTCTGGTCACCACTGGGAGGCCGCGCGATTCGAAAGATGCGTTAGTTCGGGGAGGAGTGCCGCTGCGGCTTTCTCAGGTCGGGGCGCGATGCAGGATTGGCGAGGCTGGGACGGAGCGCGGCGCACTGTGCGCGCAGCCTCTGCGCGGTCTCGACCGCGTCAGCGGCACGGGCGCGAAGCACTTTATTGTGTTCGCCAAGCACTCGCGCCTGCTCGCGCATGCTGGTGAGCAGCGCGGGTTCGTATTCCGAGTCGTGCGAGCGGCGTGGCGACATCGACACCTCGACAGGTTGCGTGGCGAGTGCGGCAACTTAGGTGAGGTGGCTCGCTGAGCAGGCGCTACGACACTCGAAGCTGGAGGCGACCGCGGCTGCGGTCCGCGTTCACATTGTAGCTGGGTCTGGTTCGCGTGCGCGACAATGAGTGGTGCGGAAGAAAGGATTTGAACCTTCACGACCTTGCGGCCACAAGCTCCTGAGGCTTGCGCGTCTGCCAGTTCCGCCACTTCCGCACGAAGGGGGACAGCCAGTAGGCTGGAATCATCAAGTATAACGCACCGATGTCACGCCGTCGAGTGACCTACACCCTCTTGACCCTCGTTCTCGTCGTCATGGCTGGGCTCGCCGCGCTCGTCCGCTGGCTGGAGCCGCGCATGGCGTTCTTCCCCTTCAGCGGCGAGGACACGACGCCGCGCGACCTCGGCATCAGCTTCGACGCGGTGACGCTCACCACCAGCGACGGCGAAAAGCTGCGCGCCTGGCGCATGGCCGCGCCGACGCCGCGCGCCCGCATCGTCTACTTCCACGGCAATGGCGGCAACCTCTCGAACTGGACGCCGATCCTCGGCGCCATCGTCCGCCGCGGCTACTCCGTGTTCGCGATCGATTACCGCGGCTACGGTTTGAGCACGGGCCGTCCAACCGAGCGTGGACTCTATCGCGACGTCGAGGCCGCCGTGGCCGCCGCATGGCCGGACTCACCCGATCGCGCGCCGCTCGTCTATTGGGGCCGCTCCCTCGGCGTTTCGATGGCGTCGTACGGCGCGACTGTCCGCAAGCCCGACGGCGTGATCGCTGAAGCCGGGTTTTGGGATGCGCGCGCCGCGGTGCGCGGCTCGCCTGTGCTCGCGCTGCTTTCGCTGTTTGCCAGCTACCGCTTTGCCGCGGGCGAGTTTCTCAACCAGGCCAACGTGCCCGTACTGATGCTGCACGGCGACCGCGACAGCGTGATTCCGTTCGCGGTCGGCCGCGAGCTCTTCGACCGTGTGACGGCGCCGAAACAGTTCGTCGTGATCCGTGGAGCCGATCATAACGATGCGGTCGCGCCGGATGCCGCGGCGTATTGGGCGGCGATCGACCAGTTCATCGTCGCGCTGAAGCGCTAGCCGGGCGTAGAATCGGCAGCATGGTCCGCGCGGCATTCGTGCTGTTCGCCGTGGCGCTGGCGCTTCAACGGCAGACACCTCCATCCGCGTTCCGCTTCGAGGCGGACCTCAAAACATCGAACGATGTCGCCTGGCTCGAGCGCCTCTGCAGCGATCTCTCCTTTGCCGAATCCGAGGTCGGTCAGCGCGGCAGACCCGCCGCCAGCGTCAAGGCGACTCGATCGTCGGCCTACCTGCGGCTGGGCGAGATCGGGTCTGCACAGAGTCTCGCCGCGATCGCACGGATCGAGAAAACGGCATTCGAACGTTCCGTGCTGCCCGGGCCTGGCGTTCCGCGGCGTGCTACCTACCACCCCGCTCCGCATATGGGCGATTCGATACTCGCACCAGCGGCGCAGACCCGCCTTCGTGATGGGCGCGAGGCTGTCGTTTACCTGCTCGACTGGTACGGCGTTCCGGCTCCCTTCCTTGCGCTTCGCCAGAGGGACGGCTGGAGCAGGCCTGCGATGATTCCATTCGACATCGGTTGGTTTGCTGCTCCCGAGATGGCCGTCACCGAACTGCCGGGCGATCGGCTTCGCTTCACCCTCTCCGCGCGGCCGTCGCAAGCGGGATTGCTTTCGATCGAACCAACGCCCGACGCGTTCGAAGTAAAAATCGCCGAGGTGATGCGCGACACCGACGGGGACGGCTGGACCGACATCGCCGAGCGGCATCTGCATATGAACTGGCGGGAAGCGGACTCCGATCACGACGGCCTTCCCGACGGGCGTGACGACGCGCCGACGCACGGAGTGGGGACTGCGCCGCCCAGTGAGGACGAGCAAATCCTGCAGCGCGCGATCTTCTCGATGTTCGGTCTGACCGAGTCACCGGGCGAGCTGCACGTGGCCGACGGCTCTCGGCGTTTCCATCCGTTCGGCCTGCCCGGTCCCCTGTTCTACGGCGACCGTCAGGGCGGCGTGCGAGTGACGTGGAAGATCATCGCGAAGACGGGCGGCAGCGCCACCGTTGAAATCACCGACTTCGAAGGAGCGCTGGCGGCCAGCGGCAACCAGGTGACGCTGAAAAAGATCGACGGCGCATGGTACGCGGTGTCGATCACGATGCTGTGGATTTCATGACGCTGGAACGCGCGGCGGAAGTATTCGTCGTCATCAACTTCGGGATCATCGGGTTGTCGCATCTGCTGCGGCCGCGCGACTGGGTCGAGCTCTTCGTCCGCTTGCGCTCGCTCGGACGCACCGGCGTGTTCATCAACGGCATGCTCAGCCTGATGGTCGGATCGATCATCGTCGCGCTGCACAACGTCTGGCACGGCATCGGGATCATCGTGACGGTGATCGGATGGCTGCAGGTGTTGAAAGCGATCTCGTCGTTGACGTTTCCGGACGCGGGAATGAAGAGCCTGATGCGCGTCTCGATCGAACGCGCGTGGCAGTTCCAGGCCGCCGGCGTTCTCTTTCTCCTGATTTCCGCGGTCATCGCGTGGTCCTGGCTGTGACGAACCGCGCGGTGCCAACGACGGACGCCGGCGCGCGTCAGTTGGCGATCTTGTACAGCTTCGTCTCCGTGCGGATGTAGAGCGCGTTGCCGGCAACGGCGGGCGAGGCGAGCGACATCTCGCCGAGATCGTTGCGGGCAATTTCCTTGTACTCGGGACCGGCGTCGAGCACGAACGTCGTTCCCTCTTCGGTGAGCAGCAGTACCCGCGAGCCGACGCCCACTGGCGACGCCGAGAACGTCTGTCCGCCGCCGCCGACGCGCACCTTATAAATCTGCCGGCCCGTCTTCGCATCGAAGACCGTGAGAATGCCGGTGTCGTGAACGAGAAACGCGCGTCCGTTGTGGACGAGCGCGGAAGGCGTGTAACCGGATGCGCGCGGATGCGACCAGGCGACGAACTGGTTGGTCGTTTCCCCCGGCTTCAGCGAGATGTCGCCACTTGCGCCCGCCCTGATGGCGTAAAACGGGCGATTCGCATCTCCCTGCGATCCGGTGCCGACATACAACAGGCCATCCGCCGCGAACGGCGAGGCGGTCGGCATCGCCATCCTCGTCAGACGCCAGAGCTCCTTGCCGTTCGTGTCATAGGAGACGACCGAGCCCTGCCCCGTCGTCACGATCTCGGTGCGCTGCGCGTTCTTCCAGACAAACGGCGTCATCCACGACGACTTCACCGGGAAGGCGCCGCCCGCGCGCGGCGTCCGCCACACCTCTTCGCCGCTCTTCGCATCGAGCGCCGCGAGAGATGGCTGCTCCTCGTTGTCCTGCAGCAGATACACGCGGCCGTCCGCGACGACCGGAGAGGATCCCGTGCCGAAGTCGAGATAGATCGGCTTCGGCGCCCACTGCCGCTTCCACAGCAATCTGCCGTCGAGCGAATAGACGAACAGGCCGACGTTCTGGCCGAACGAGACATAGACGCGCTCGCCGTCGGTGAACGGCGTCTCGGACGCGTAGGTGTTCTTGCGATGCCGGCCGCCGAACGGCTTCATCTTGACCGCCTCGCGCTCCCACCTGATCTTGCCGGTGCGCGCGTCGAGCGCGTAGACCATGTAACGAATATCGTTGGCTTCGGCGGCAAGCTCGTTGTCCCGCGCCTGCGCGCGTTTGCCGATTTCCTCGTCCGGCACTCCCTGAGCCTGCATTTCGGCGATGTACTCGTTGCCATAAAGACCGGGCGTCGGCTTTTTGAACGCGCCGGAACTGATGGCGGAAGTCACGAAAACCGTGTCTCCCCAGACGATCGGCGAGGACCAGCCGTGGCTGCGAATCGGCACCGCCCACTTTACGTGGTCAGTCGTCGACCATGTATCGGGAACACTTGCTCCGATCGCGACGCCGCTCAGGTCGTGCCCGCGGAAGCCTGGCCATGTGTCTTCGCGTCTCGGCTCGGCGGCGACGTGCGCGTTGACGACGAGCGTCAGTGCAACAGCGATCAAGTGCTTCATCGTTTGCGGAACCTTATCGCATAGTGGCCGGGGACGATGCCGCTCTCCATCTCGCGCGTCAATCCGGCCGCGGTGGCAAGCGCGACAACGTCGTCGGCGTCGATGCCCTCCTGCGACGCGCCTTGTCCGACGCGGGGAAAATCGACGACCAGCAGCACGCCGCCCTGCTTCAACGCGGCAGATATCGACTGCAGCATGTCCGCGGGTTTCTCGAAGAAGCTGAACGTATTGACGACGGCGATCGCGTCGACCGAAGCCGGATCGAGTCCGCTGTTCGCCGGCTGCGCCACGATCGCCTGCAGGTTCCGGATGCCTTCGCCGCGCGCACGCTCATTCATGTACTCGACCATCTTCGGATCGAGCTCGGTGGCGATGACGCGGCCCGACGGACCGACCTGGCCGGCCATGATCCTCGACAAGAATCCCGAGCCCGCGCCGATTTCCGCGGCCACCATCCCCGGTTTGAGCTGCAGCAGACTGGCGATCGCCACACGGTAGCGATAGACCGGGCGCGTCTCGTTCTCGAATTGCTGCGCCATCTGCGCTGGCGTGCGCGTCTTGTATTGATCGGCCCACGGATTGCGCGCCGGCGACTGCGCTGCCAGCAACGCGATCGCCGCGGCCACGAGCGAGAAGTGCATGGCCGAAGAGGCTAGCACGCGGCGGCGACCGGGCTGGCGGGGTTGTGACGAGGAGGGTGATGAGCGCTTCAGGGCGCAACCCCACCACCGTACTTGTCAGGAC
>JBKPSE010000146.1:0-3453 GCA_046765855.1 Acidobacteriota bacterium
CGTCTGCACCTTCAGCACCCTTAGCACGACGGCGTAAGATAGATGGATGTCTCTGCTTCGTCCGTTCCGCGCCGTGCGTCCGGCGCGCGATGTCGCCGCTGCCGTCTCATCGGTTCCGTATGACGTCGTGACCACGGAGGAGGCGCGCCGGCTTGCCGCCGGCAATCCCCTGAGCTTTCTGCGCGTCACGCGATCGGAAATCGATCTGCCGGCGAATACGGATCCCTATGCGCCCCAGGTGTACGAGAAGGCGCGGACGAACTTCGCCGCGCTGCGCGAGACGGCGCCGATGATCGAAGAGGATGAGCCCTCGCTTTACTTCTACCGACTGCGCGCCGGCGGGCACGAGCAGACCGGCGTCGCCGGCTGCTTCTCTGTCGACGAATACGAGCAGGACGCGATCAAGAAGCACGAGCGGACGCGCCGCGACAAGGAAGACGATCGCACCCGACACATCATCGAGCTGCGCGCGCAAACCGGCGTCGTGTTCCTCACCTACAAGGCGACCGAAGCCGCGGATCGGCTGTGCCGCGCCGTGACTTCCGAATCTCCCATCTACGATTTTCGCGCCGACGATGGAGTGCATCACACGATCTGGAGAGTGCGGCCGCGGGAGGCCACTCAGCTGGTGGACGCCTTTGCGCAGATTCCGTCGCTGTACATTGCCGACGGCCACCATCGCGCCGCCAGCGCGGCGCGCGCGCGAGCCGAGCTGCGCCAGCGCGGCGAGGCCGGCGAGTCGGACTGGTTCATTGCCGTAGCGTTCCCTGACGATCAGATGAACATCCTGCCCTACAACCGCACCGTCAAGGATCTGGGCGGCCAGTCGCCGTCGGCGTTCCTCGAAGCGCTGCGTCGCGTCGTGCCGGTGAGCAACGGACGCGCGGCCGCACGCGGCAAAGGACACGTCTCGATGTTTCTCGACGGGGAATGGCATTCGCTCGATCTGAGTTCCATGGCTCCGGCGGATGGTTCGCGCGCCGAAAGCCTCGACGTCGCGCGGCTGCAGCATCACGTGCTTGGACCGCTGCTCGGGATCGGCGACGTGCGCAGCGACAAGCGGATTGATTTCGTTGGCGGCGCGCGAGGGACCGAGGCGCTCGAAAAGGCCGTCCGCGGCGGCGCGGCCGCGGTGGCGTTCTCGCTGCACCCGGTCACGATCGACGACCTGATGTCGATTGCCGACGACGGCGGCATCATGCCGCCCAAGTCGACGTGGTTCGAGCCGAAGCTCCGGGACGGATTGCTGGTGCACACCATATGAAGGTGCTGGTCGCGGATAAATTCGAGAAGAGCGGAATCGAGGGACTGAAGGCGGCAGGCTGCGAGGTCGTTTACGCACCGGATCTCAAGGAGGATGCCCTGACGCACGCGATCGCGTCGACTGGCGCGGACGTGCTGGTGGTACGCGGCACCAAGGTGACCACGCCGATGCTCGACGCCGGACGGCTGTCTCTGATCGTACGCGCGGGCGCCGGCTACAACACCATCGACGTCGGCGGCGCATCGACGCGCGGCATCTACGTCTCGAACTGTCCCGGGAAGAACGCCATCGCCGTCGCGGAACTGACCTTCGGCCTCATCCTCGCGCTCGATCGACGCATCCCCGACAACGTCGCGGCATTGCGCGGCGGGACCTGGAACAAGAAGGAATTCGCCAAGGCGCAAGGGCTCTACGGCCGTAGGCTCGCGCTGCTCGGCGTCGGCAGCATCGGGCAGGAGGTGATTCGCCGCGCTGCAGGGTTCGGCATGAATGTCGTGATCTGGAGCCGGCGGTTCGACGGCGAGCAGCGGCCGCTGACCGATCTCGAAGCGCGCGAGCTCGGCGTGGAGAGCGTACTGCGATCGATTGCCATCGAGCTGGCGCCGACGCCGGCGGCCGCCGTTGCCGGCGCCGATGTCGTCAGCGTCCATGTCGCGCTCGGTCCGGAGACACGCGGCCTCGTCGATGCGGCGCTGCTCTCGAAGATGAAGCCCGGCGCGATTTTCGTCAACACCGCGCGCGGCGAAGTCGTCGATTATCGAGCCCTCGCCGCTGCAGTGCACGAGCGCGGCCTGAAGGTGGGGCTCGACGTCTACGCCAACGAGCCGGCGTCCGCGACGGGGCCGTTCAGCGACGAGCTCGCGGCGCTGCCCGGCGTCTACGGCACGCACCACATCGGCGCGTCCACCGACCAGGCGCAGGAAGCGATTGCCGCCGAGACCGTCCGCATCATTCGCACTTACAAAGAGACGGGGCGCGTGCCCAACGTGGTCAACCTCGCGCGCCGCACCCCGGCGACGCACATGCTCGTCGTCCGCCATCGCGATCGGCCCGGCGTGCTCGCGCACGTGTTCGCGCATCTGCGCCAGGCAAATCTCAACGTGCAGGAGACGGAGAACATCGTGTTCGAGGGCGCCGAGGCCGCGATCGCGAGGATCAACCTCGATGGCGTACCCTCGGCCGAGCTCTGTGCGGAGATCAAGACCGGCAGCCAGGACGTAATCGATTTGCAGCTGGTGACGCTGTGAATTTTCCCGGGAGATCCTGAGATCAGGCAAGCATGAAAGAATGTCTCCTGACCTCCTGACCTCTTGCAAGAGAGACACGCAATGACGACGGTAACGAGGATCTACAATTTTTCCGCAGGCCCCGCCGTTCTTCCCGTCGACGTACTCCAGGAGGCGCAGCGCGATCTGCTGGCGCTCCCGGGCGTCGGCATGTCAATCCTCGAGATCAGCCATCGCTCGAAGACCTTCGACGACATCATCCAGGGCTGCGAAGCGGACATGCGCACGCTGGCCCGGATACCGAGCGAGTACAAGATCCTGTTCCTGCAGGGCGGCGCGAGCCTGCAGTTCTCGATGGTGCCGCTCAATCTGCTGCCGCCCAACGGATCCGCCGACTACATCGTCACCGGCGCGTGGGGGCAGAAGGCCGTGAAAGAGGCGAAGAAGGTCGGCGGCGTCAAGATCGCTGCATCGACCGAGTCGGAGAATTTCACGCGGCTGCCCAAGCAGGAAGAGCTGACGCTCGATGCCAACGCCGCCTACGTCCACATGACGTCGAACAACACGATCTTCGGCACCGAGTTCCACTGGTTGCCCGAGACGGGCAGCGTGCCGTTGGTGTCGGACATGTCGTCCGACATCTTCAGCCGTCCCGTCGAGGTGGCAAAGCACGCGCTGATTTACGCCGGCGCACAGAAGAATCTCGCGCCGGCCGGCGTGACGCTGGTGATCATTCGCGAAGACATGCTCAAGCGCTCGCCCGCCAGCCTGCACACCATGCTCAGCTACGCCGTGCACGCCGAGAATCAGTCACTCTATAACACGCCGCCGGTGTTCGCGATCTACATCATGCGCCTGGTGATGAGCTGGCTGTTGAAGAACGGCGGCCTGGAGAAGGTCGAAGCATTGAACAGGCGCAAAGCCGAAAAGCTGTATGCGGAGATCGATCGCACCGGCTACTAC
>JBKPSE010000147.1:0-2460 GCA_046765855.1 Acidobacteriota bacterium
TTGTAGACCTTGACCGGATCGTGGCCGCCGAGACGCAGCCGCTTCAGCTGATCGTCGGAGAGATGCTTGACCATCTCGAGCAGGCGCGGGTCAGCGCCGAAGAAGTGCTCGCGCAGATAGGCGCCCGATTCGACCGCGTACTTCTGATACTGGCCGTCGACCGTCTCGCCCATGCGCTTGGCGAGCAGGCCGTCATGATCCTTGGCGAGGAGCGGATCCCAGTCGCTGCCCCACAGCACTTTGATGACGTTCCAGCCGGCGCCGCGGAAAATCGCCTCGAGCTCCTGGATGATCTGGCCGTTGCCGCGCACCGGCCCGTCGAGGCGCTGCAGGTTGCAGTTGATGACCCAGATCAGGTTGTCGAGCTTCTCGCGCGCGGCGAGACTGATCGCGCCGAGCGCTTCCGGTTCGTCCGTCTCGCCGTCGCCGAGGAACGCCCACACCTTGCTGTTCGACGGCTTCTTGAGATTGCGATCTTCGAGGTAGCGGTTGAACCGCGCCTGATAGATCGACATGATCGGGGCGAGGCCCATCGAGACGGTCGGAAATTCCCAGAAATCCGGCATCAGCCACGGATGCGGGTACGACGAGAGTCCGCCGCCCGGGCGCGTCTCGTGGCGGAAGTTTTCGAGCCGCTCCTGCGAGAACCGTCCCTCGAGAAACGCGCGCGCATAAATGCCGGGGGACGCGTGCCCCTGGAAATAGACGATGTCGCCGTCCCCTTCGCGCCCCTTGCCGCGGAAGAAATGATTGAACGCGACCTCGTACAGCGTCGCCGCCGACGCGTAGGTGGAGATATGGCCGCCGATGCCGTCCGAGACGCGATTGGCGCGGACCACCATCGCCATCGCGTTCCACCGGATCAAGCTCTTGATCCGGCGTTCGATCTCCTGGCTGCCGGGATGCGGCGTCTCTTCGTGCGGCTGAATCGTGTTGACGTAAGCGGTGACAGCGGTGAATGGCAGCGCGACGCCGCTCATGCGCGAGTGGTGTCGGAGCGTGGCGAGCAGCCGCTGCACGCGGCCGCGGTCGCCCTGCTGGATTACATAGTCGAGCGCTTCAGTCCACTCGCGCTGTTCCAGAGCTTCAAGCTCGGCATTGTCCTTCGGCGCTGGGTTTCTCATTGATTTCTCTTCGGGTCGAGTCATCCTCGGGGGAATCTGGTCGGGCTACAATCCTTCTATTGTAGGCCAGAAACCACCGGTGAAAACGATGTCACGACTCGCTGCGGCCCTCGCGCTGGCCGTTTCGCTCGGCGCAACAGCCGCTACTCAGGATGTCACGCAAATGCCCACGCTTGCGGAGCTGCAACGTATGACGGCGCGCTTTGCGCCAGCCGATATCGGCGCCGACATCACGGCGCTGTCCAAGAACGAGCGCGAAGCGCTGGCTCGCCTCGTCGAAGCGGCGCGCGTCATGGACGCCTTGTTCCTGCGCCAGGTCTGGGCGGGTAACGAAGCAATGCTGCAGGATCTCGCGCAGCGCGCCGCCAATCCGGTCGGACCGCGCGCCTCGCGCACCGCCGCCGCCCGCCTGCGCTATCTCCTGATCAACAAGGGGCCTTGGGATCGGCTCGACCACAACAAGCCATTCGTACCTGGTGCCCCGCCCAAGCCGGAAGCGGCGAACTTCTATCCGCCCGGCGCGGAAAAGGCGGAAGTGCAGAAATGGCTCGATGGTCTGCCCGCGGCGAACAAGGATGCGGCGGCGGGGTTCTTCACGACGATCCGCCGCGGCGACAAAGGTTTCACCGCCGTCCCCTACAGCATCGAATACCAGGGGGAGCTCGCGCGCGCGGCGGAACTGCTGCGCGAGGCGGCAGAGCTCACCGGCGACGCGACGCTGAAGACATTCCTGACGGCGCGCGCCGATGCATTCCTGTCGAACGATTATTACGCGAGCGATGTCGCCTGGATGGAGCTCGATGCGGCAATCGAGCCGACGATCGGGCCGTATGAAGTGTACGAAGACGAGTGGTTCAACGCCAAGGCGGCGTTCGAAGCGTTCATCACCGTCCGCGACGAAGCGGAATCGAAGAAGCTGCAGGCGTTCAGCGAGCACCTGCAGGAGCTCGAGAACAACCTGCCGATCGATGCCTCGCTGCGCAACCCGAAGCTCGGAGCGCTGGCGCCGATCAAAGTCGTCAACGTGGTCTTTGCCGCGGGGGACGCCAATCGCGGCGTCCAGACGGCGGCTTTCAACCTCCCCAACGACGAGCGGGTCGTCAAGGAAAAGGGCACCAAGCGCGTCATGCTGAAAAACGTCCAGGACGCGAAGTTCAAGATGGTGCTGGTGCCGATCTCGAAGGTTGCTCTTCCGGCCGCGGATCAGACCAAGGTGTCGTTCGATGCCTTCTTCACGCACATCCTGATGCATGAGTTGATGCACGGGCTCGGACCTCACCACATCACCATCGCCAACCGGAAGACCACCGTCCGCCAGGAATTGAAAGAGACCTAC
>JBKPSE010000148.1:0-14107 GCA_046765855.1 Acidobacteriota bacterium
CTTCAGGCTGCCTCGTGCGCAGACCCTGCGGATTGCCGCCGACAGGCATTGGATGCGGCCGCTCGCGGCGAGTACGAGGCGGCGCACGATCTGGCGTGGCGCGCCGTGCAGAAAGGCAAGCCGAACGACACCGACCTGATGTTCGTGCTGGCGCGAACGCAGTCGCTGAGCGGCCGTCCCGGCGACGCCCTCGTCATGCTCGGACGGCTGGCCGATCTCGGGGTGCGCGTCGACGTCGCTGACGATCCCGACTTCCGCCGCGTCCGCGCGCTGAGCGGCTGGCCGGATCTCGCGGCCAGACTCGCCGGAGCGCCACCAGCACCCTCCGCACCGTCAGCAGCTGCACCTTCAGCGCCCAAGCCACCCTCAACGCCCGCACCTTCGGCACCTGACGCACCGTCGGCACCATTCGCGCCATCGGTGCTGTCGTTCGCCTCGTCGCCCGGCTTCGCTCCCTTTGCGCTCGCGCACGACGCCGTCTCGCGCCGCTTCATTGTCGGCGATCGCCACGCGCACCGGCTGCTCGTCGTGGACGAGATCTCGCGCAGCGTCGCCAACTACGTCAGCGCCGCGTCCGCCGGGTTCTATGACGAGCTCACGGCGTTCACGATCGACTCGCGCCGCGGCGATCTGTGGGTGGCCAGCGTGCAGACGGACGGCGGCGATCGCGCCTCGGTCGTGCACAAGCTGCAGCTCGTTTCCGGTCGCACGCTGCTCGAAGTGCGGCCGCCGGAGGGGTCGGGATCCGTCCGCTTCGCCGGCCTCACGGTCGCGAACGACGGGACGGTGTATGCGATCGACAGCGAACGCTCGCGATTGTTCCGCGCGCGCCCCGGCGCGCGCGCGTTCGAGTTCGTGATGCCGCTGAAGGTCGAGGATCCGTCGGGCATCGCGGCGGCGGACGATCGCACGCTGTATATCGCCGGCACGAAGGGGCTGACCCGCGTCGACACCGCGGGCCGCAGCGCCGCGGTGAAGTCGGCTGAGAATCTCGGCGGCTTCGAGTCCCTCGCCTGGCGCGCGGGCGCGCTGGTGGGCGTCGAACGGGTGGACGGCAGCTTTCTGATCGTTCGCGTCAAGCTCGATGCATCCGGGATGCGCGCGCAGACGCGGCAGATCCTCGCGACCTCGCCGACGCCGACCGTCGGCAGCCTGGCCGGTGACAGCTTCTACTATCTTGCGGACGACGCCACGATCCGCCGCGTCACCGTGCGCTGAGCCGCACCCGGCGCCCCGCCTTCACACCGGCCGTCCGCGCGCGGGCCGCACCAGGATCGCGCGCGAGTAGAGCAGCGTAAACCCGGCGCGTTGCACGTTCTGCTGCGACTTCGATCCGGGCTCCGTGGTCACGACCGCAAGGCTGCAGCCGCTCTCGGCGGCGTCGAGCAGCCGTGCCCGCGTCAGCGCGGATTGCACACCGCGCCGGCGATGCGCCGGCAGCGTCGACGCGCCGGAGAGCTGCGCCAGATCTCCCGACATCCGCATCGAGCCGCCGCCGGCGATCTCGCCATCGCGTCGCGCCAGATACAACGTGAGATGCTTCGACGCGCCGATGTCTTCGAAGACCCGCTCGATCGTCTCGCGCGCGAAGCTCTCCGTCGGTGGCGGACCGTCGAAGATGTCCGGATGCATGAAGCCCTCGATCACCGTCGCAGTCCACGCGGACGTTTCATCACGGCTGGCGCGGGTGATCAGCAGCCCGCGAGCGGCATCGGCATCTCGCGCGGCCGCGAGCGCCCCTCGCATCGAGGCGTTCAATTCGAGGCCGAGGACGTTCTCGTAGCCAATCAGCTCGTAGCCGCGGCGCGTCAGCAGTGTGCCGACTTGCGGATCGGCAAGCGTCGCCTGTTCGACCCGGATTTCGGCGTCGCGCGCATCGTAAGCCGCCTCGACGCGCGCGAGCGCCGACTCGTCCAGCGGCTCGCCGAAGCCGAGGCCGATGACCTTGTTGAAAGGCTGACCGGGTCCGCCGTAGACAGCGGTGGTTCCGCCTATCGATTCAATCAACACGTCGTCGCCGCGGCTGCGGGCGCGCAGGGCGAATTCGCGCGTCACGTCTGCTTCCGCGCGTTCGATTCGCGCGGCAATCGTCGTCGTCACAAACAGCATCGGGCAATCATTTCACGGCATCTATCCCTATTGCCGGCAGCAGCCCGCGGAAGACATCCAGCGGCAGGCGGCGATGTGATCTATACTCGCGCTACGGCTCGCGTGGCGCGGCCGTTTCCGGAGTCCCGGCATGGCGGCCGCGGGAGGGCGAGTGACCCGTCTGATCGAATCATCCTCTGCACAAATCCGGCTCGACGCGGCGCGCGCGTTCGTGGAAACGCACGCAAAGGACGGCGACGTCATTCTCGTCGGCGCCTCGAGACATGCCGTCGACGATCTGGCGCGGACGATTGCCGCGAAGGCCGGCGCGACGATCGGACTGCATCGATTCAGCCTGATTCAGCTCGCCGCGCGCCTTGCCGCGCCGATGCTCGCCGGACAGGGTCTCGCGCCGGCGACCTACCTCGGATCGGAGGCGGTGGCGGCGCGCGCCACGTTCGAGGCGGACCGCCAGGGCGCGCTCGACTATTTCGCGCCGGTCGCGCGCACCCCGGGTTTCGCGCGGGCGCTCGCCCGCACGCTGCAGGAACTGCGTCTCGCCCAGGTTGACGCCGCCCGCCTGTCAGCCAGCGCGCTGCCGCTCGGCGGTACCGATCTCTCTGAATTGCTCGAGCGGTTCGACCAGCAGTTCTCCAGCGCGAGCGCCACCGACCGTGCCACCTTGTTCGATGCCGCCACGCGCGCGTTATCGAGCGATCCGTTTCCCGGCGCCGCTTTGCTCCTGCTAGACGTGCCAATCGACTCGAACGTCGAATTCCACTTCATCCGCGCGCTCCTGAGGCGGAGCGCCAATGTAGCGAACACCGGCCCAGCGACTACCGAGCACCCGGCGCCGCGCGCTCTGATCACCGTGCCCTTCGGCGACATCGCCGCGCTCGACCGCCTGCACTCGATCGGGATCGAGGCGGATGTGATCGAACAGAAGGGAGACAGCGATCTGGTCGCGCTTCGCCGCTATCTCTTCGCACGCGCGCAGCCGCCCGAGCGTGAGCCGGCCGGCGACGTGCGGTTCTTTTCCGCACCGGGCGAAGGGCGCGAGTGCGTGGAGATCGCCCGCCGCATTCTCCGCGAGGCGCGCGCCGGTGTTCCCTTCGATGAGATGGCCGTCTTCGTGCGCGCCCCGGAGCGCTACGCAGGTCTGCTGGAGCACGCCCTGAAACGCGCGGGCGTACCTGCGTGGTTCGATCGAGGCACGCGCCGGCCGCACCCGGCCGGCCGCGCCTTCGTTGCGATCCTTGCCTGCGCCTGCGAGCAGCTCTCGGCGCGGCGCTTTGCCGAATATCTCTCGCTGGCGCAAGTTCCCCGCCTCGACGAGGCGCAGCGCGAACCGGAGTTCGTGCTTGCCGGTGAGGACGAACTGACTCTGCCAGGGGTGACGACCGAGGGGTTCGGACGGAGCCGGACCGAAGAGGAATCGGAGACGCCGGCGGCCACTCTCGACGATCGATCCGCGGCGCCGGACGACGACACCGCGATCGTCGAGGGGACGCTGCGTGCGCCGTGGAAGTGGGAAACGCTGATCGTCGAGTCGGCGGTAATCGGCGGCGATCCACGACGGTGGCATCGGCGTCTCGCGGGGCTGGCGAACGAGCTGCGGCTCCAGCGGGATGCGGAGCGGAAGGAGGACCCCGATTCCGCCAAGGTTGCGCGGATCGAGCGCGATCTGCGCAACCTGGCGCATCTCCGCGCCTTCGCGTTGCCGATCGTCGACCGGCTCGCCACCTGGCCCAAGTCAGGCACGTGGGGCGAGTGGCTCGATCGCTTTGCGGCGCTCGCGCCGCTCGTGCTGCGCCAGCCGGAACGCGTCCTCCGCGTCATCGAGCAGCTCCGCCCGATGGCCGCGATCGGCCCGGTGTCGCTGGAGGAAGCGCGCGAGGTCATCGCCGATCGCCTGCAGATGCTGGAACTGGATCCGCCGCGGAGCCGCTACGGCCGCGTGTTCGTCGGCAGTCCGCAGCAGGCGCGCGGCCGCAGCTTCCGCGTCGTCTTTGTCGCCGGGCTGGCGGAGCGGATGTTTCCGCAGCGTCCGCACGAAGATCCGATGCTGCTGGACCGGGAGATGCGGGTTCCGCTCGACGCCGGACTCGCGCTGCAGGAGGATCGCGCGCGAAACGAGCGGCTGCTGCTGCGGCTCGTCGCCGGTGCGCCGAGTGAGCGCTTGTGGCTGTCGTATCCGCGGCTCGATATCGCGGAATCGCGTCCACGCGTGCCGAGCTTCTACGCGCTCGACGTGATGCGCGCGATCACCGGCCGGATCCCGCAGCCGCAGAAGCTGCAGGATGCGGCGGCGGCAGAGGGTGGCGCCGGACTCGCGTGGCCGGCTCCGGCAAATCCGCGCGAGGCGATCGACGATCTCGAACACGACCTGTCGGTACTCCGCGAGCTGCTGCAGATCGAGCCGCGCGCGACGGTCCGCGGCCAGGCGCATTACCTGCTGCGGCTGAACGAGGCCTTGAAGCGTTCGGTGACCGCGCGATGGGCGCGGGGCCGGTCGCAGTGGACCCCGTACGACGGCATTACTCGCGTCACGGGCATGACCAGAGAGATGCTCGCCTCGCAGCGCCTAGGCACGCGGCCCTATTCCTTGTCGGCGCTGCAGAAGTACGCGGCATGCCCGTATCAATTCCTGCTGTCGGCCATCTACCGGCTCGAGCCACCCCCCGACATCGAGCCGCTGCAGCGGCTCGATCCATTGACGCGCGGCTCCATCTTCCACGAAGCGCAGGCGCGCTTCTACCGCGCGCTGAAGGACCAGGGGCGGCTGCCGGTGCGTGTCGATTGCATGGCCGACGCGCTGCGCACGCTCGATGCGGTGATCGACGAGGTCGCCGCGCAATACAAGGAGGACCTCGCGCCGGCGATCGAACGCGTGTGGCGCGACGAGATAGCCGACATCGCGCGCGATCTCCACGTCTGGGTGCGGCGCACCGCCGCGGCCGGCGAGGTGCAATGGCGGCCCGCCTATTTCGAGTTTGCGTTCGGACTGCCTGGTGACGAGGGGCGCGATCCGGCGAGCGTGGCCGATCCGATCGTCGTCGACGGCCGCTTCAAGCTGCGCGGCTCAGTCGATCTGATCGAGGCAGGCGGCCCGCCGCACGAGGGACGGCTGCGGATTACCGACCACAAAACCGGCCGGAACCGCACGACGTGGAAGACGGTGGTCGGCGGCGGCGCGATTCTGCAGCCCGTGCTCTACAGCCTGGCGATCGAGCAGGCGCTCGGCGCCACCGTCCACGCCGGCCGGCTCTTCTACTGCACGTCGGCCGGCGGTTTCGTGGACCACGAAATCCCAATCAACGACGCGAACCGGCGCATGGGACTCGAAGCCCTCGAGATCATCGACCGCGCCGTCGAGCTCGGGTTCCTGCCGGCGGCGCCGGGCGAGCGCTCCTGCACCTGGTGCGACTTCCGTCCGGTATGCGGCCCCGACGAACCGCGCCGCGTCAAGAACAAGGCGCCCGAAAAGCTCGGCGATCTCGAGGCGCTTCGCGAGTTGCCGTGAGCGCGACCATGAACGCAAAGTCCTTCCCCGACAGCGAGGCTCGCCGAACGATTGCCACCGCGCTCGACCAGACGCTCGTCGTCGAAGCGGCCGCCGGCACCGGCAAGACGACCGAGCTGGTCAACCGGATCGTTCGTATCCTCGCCAGCGGCCGCGCGAAGGTAGACGGCATCGTCGCCGTTACTTTCACGGAAAAGGCGGCCGGCGAACTGAAGCTGCGGCTTCGCGAAACGCTGGACGTGGCGCGCTCCAACGCTTCCGACGGAGAGCGCGAGGCGCTCAATCTGGCGCTGCAGTCTCTCGAAGAAGCGCACGTGAGCACGATTCACGGCTTCTGCGCCGAGCTGCTGCGCGAGCGTCCGGTGGAGGCGCGCGTCGATCCGTTGTTCTCTGTTCTGACCGAATCGCAGGCGGAGCGCCTGTTCGATCAGGCGTTCGGGGCCTGGATCCAGGAACAGCTGCAGAATCCTCCGGACGGAGTTCGTCGCGCGCTGCGCCGTTCGATCTGGCAGGGCTTCGGC
The DNA here is from genome assembly GCA_046765855.1 of Acidobacteriota bacterium. Taxonomy (GTDB): domain Bacteria; phylum Acidobacteriota; class Vicinamibacteria; order Vicinamibacterales; family 2-12-FULL-66-21; genus JAICSD01. Next base: position 6,133 of record JBKPSE010000148.1, read on the forward strand.
CGGACGGGCGGCGAGGACACGCCGATCGATCGGCTGCGCCGCGCGGCCTGGGATCTCGCCCAGTGGCGGGATTTCACCCGCGCGTGGACGCGTCGACCGTTCGATCGCGAAGCAGACATCGAACGCCTCGTCGATGACCTGCACGCCTTCGCGGCGTTGACCGACAATCCCTCGTACGCGAAGGACACCTTGTATCTCGATACGGCGGCGGCCCGTCATTTGTCGGCGGAGATCGCGATCCAGCGCGAGGCCTTCCGATTGCGATCCGAGCCGCCGGACTATGACGGGTGGGAAGCGCGGCTGGTCGACCTGTCGCGCGATCGCGCCTTCTCGAAGGCGCGCCACGGACGCGGGCCGGGCTATCGGCAGGGCGTGCCGCGTCAGCGCGTGCTCGACGGCTACAGCGAGCTGAAGTCGCAGCTCGATCGATTCAGGCTGGATGCGGACGCGGATCTGGCGGCGGCGCTGCAGGAGGAGCTGCGGGGGGCCATTGACGGCTACGAGCGGTTGAAGGCACGCGCCGGTGCGCTCGACTTCCTCGACCTGCTGCTCAAGGCGCGCGATCTCGTGCGCGGCAACCCTGGCGTGCGCCGCGGATTCCAGTCGCGATTCACCCATATTTTCGTCGACGAGTTCCAGGACACCGATCCGCTGCAGGCGGAAATCCTGCTGCTGCTGGCCTCCGCCGATCCTGACGCGAACGACTGGCGCGAGGCGACTCCGGCGCCCGGACGTCTCTTCATCGTCGGCGATCCGAAGCAGTCGATTTATCGTTTCCGCCGCGCCGACGTCGGCATCTATCGCGACGTGTGCGAGCGCCTCGTCGCCGCCGGCGCGGTTCCGGTGAAGCTGACCACGAGCTTTCGCAGCGTGCCGGAGATCCAGGCCTGCGTCAACGCGGCGTTCGCGCCGATCATGACGGGCGATTCGAACACGCTGCAGGCCGATTACGTGCCGCTCTCGTCATACCGCGCACCGATCAAGGGACAGCCGGCAATCGTCGCGTTGCCGGTGCCCGATCCGTACGGGATGCGCAACCTGTCTGCCATCAAGATCGAGCAGTCCCTGCCCGATGCCGTCGGCGCGTTCGTCGACTGGCTGATTCACGAGAGCGGCTGGAAAGTGAGCGGCGGCGCGCCGGTGAGGGCGCGCGATATCTGCATCCTGTTCCGCCGGTTTCTCAGCTTCGGCGAAGACGTGACCCAGCCGTACGTGCGCGCGCTCGAAGCGCGCGGCGTTCATCACGTGCTCGTCGGCGGCAAGACCTTCCACGATCGTGAGGAGGTGGAAACCATCCGTGCCGCCTTGTCGGCGATCGAATGGCCGGACGACGAGCTGGCGGTATTCGCGGCGCTGCGCGGCGCGCTGTTCGCGATCGGCGACGAGGAACTGCTCGAATGGAAGCAGCGCTTCGCCGTGTTCCATCCGTTCCGCATTCCCGCGCTCGGCGATGCCCCCTCGCCGCTCGATCATCTCCGGCCCATTGCCGACTCGCTGCTCGTGCTGCAGCGGCTGCACCGCCGGCGCAATTACCGGCCGGTCGCCGAGACGATCCAGGAACTGCTCGACGCGACCCGCGCGCATGTCGGGATCGTGCTGCGCAGCGCCGGCGAGCAGGCGCTCGCCAACGTGCTGCACGTCGCCGAGCTGGCGCGCGAATACGAATCGAGCGGTGGGCTTTCGTTCCGCGGGTTCGTCGACGAGCTGCGGACCGCGGCCGAGAGCGCGCAGGCCGCCGAAGCGCCGATTCTCGAGGAGGGCAGCGACGGCGTCCGGATTATGACCGTACACAAGGCGAAGGGCCTCGAATTTCCAATCGTCGTGCTCGCCGATCTCACCTGCAAGCTCGCGCGCGCCGAGGCGGGACGCTGGCTCGATGCCGCAAACAATCTCTGCGCGCTGAAGATTGGCGGCTGGGCGCCGATCGACCTGCTGCTGCATGACGCCGAGGAAGCGGCGCGCGATCGCGCCGAATCCGAGCGGCTGGTCTACGTCGCCGCAACCCGCGCGCGCGACGTGCTCGTGGTCCCCGCGATCGGCGACGCTCCCTATGAAGGCGGCTGGCTCGATCCGCTCGTGCCAGCCGTCTATCCGGCCGACAGCGCGCGACGGCACCCGCAACCGGCTCCAGGCGTGCCGCTGTTCAAATCCAAGGACACGGTGCTGCTGCGCCCCGAGGGCGATCCCGCGAACGCGAAGACCGTCGCCCCGGGCACCTTTGTGTTCTCCCAGGGCTCTTTATCTGCCAACAGCGCATCGACGGCCTACTCGGTCACCTGGTGGGACCCGCGCGCGCTCGCGCTCGGCGCCGTGTCTTCATTCGGCCTGAAGCGCGACGACCTGATCGTCAAGGACGGCAACATGTTCGCCGTCGACGATCGCCTCGCGGATTACGAGAAGTGGCGCGACGATCGGATTGCCGTGCTCGAACGCGCGTCGATTCCAACCGTACGGGTGCAGACGGCCACGGCGTGGGCGGCTGAAGCGGCGAGCATCGGCATTGCCGACGTCATCGCTGACGCGACATCGGATGCTACAGGCGGCAGCATCGACATCGTGCAGATTCCGGGTGCGGCAAACCGGCCCCGCGGCCCGCGTTTCGGCACGCTGGTGCACGCGGTGCTGGCCACCGTGCCGCTCGATGCCTCCGACGAGTTGATCGAGCGCACGGCGGCGACACAAGCGCGCATCATCAACGCGCCGGCGGAAGAAGCGGCCGCCGCGGCCGCAGTGGTTTCGCGGGTCCTGATCCATCCGCTGCTCGATCGCGCCCGCGCGTCCACTGCCGTAAAACGGGAGACGCCCGTGTCGTGGCTGCAACCGGACGGTACGCTGATCGAAGGCGTGCTCGACCTCGCGTTCGACGAGGACGCCGCGACCGTCGTCGTCGACTTCAAGACGGACTACGAGCTGGCCGCGGGAGAGGCGCGCTACCGCGCACAGCTACAGCAATACGTGAGTGCCGTCTCGCGCGCGACCGGACGTTCCGCGCGCGGCGTGCTGTTCAAGGTCTGAACGGCAGAGCTGTCATCCAGAAAACTGCGCTAGACTCGGGGCGCGATCGCAGATGATTGGCCAGCAGGTCGGCCACTACGAGATTATCGGGACCCTCGGCTCCGGGGGCATGGGCGTCGTCTATCTCGGCCGCGATCTCCGGCTGGATCGTCCCGTTGCCATCAAGGTGCTATCTGACGGCCGGGTGGCCGACGAACCGTCGCGCGCGCGCTTCCGGCGAGAGGCGCAGGCGCTGTCCCGCCTGAATCATCCCAACATCGCGACGATTTACGACTTCGACACTCACGACGGCCGCGACTTCCTGGTGATGGAGTACATCGAAGGGCAGTCGCTGCGCGACGTCGGGCTCGATCCGTTGCCGCCCGACGAGATCGTCCGCATCGGGATCCAGCTCGCCGAAGCGCTCGTCGCGGCGCACGGCGCCGGGGTCGTCCACCTCGATCTCAAGCCCGGAAATCTGATGCGCACGGCCGACGGGCGCCTGAAGGTTCTCGACTTCGGTATCGCGCGCCTGCACGCGCCGGAACCGGAGGATGGCACGACCCAGACGTTGCCGACGCCGGACACGAGCACGGTTGCCAACTCCGCCGGAACGCCCCCCTATATGGCGCCCGAACAGGTGACCGCCGCGCCCGTCGATGGGCGGACGGACGTCTATGGCGCCGGCGCGACGCTTTACGAGCTGGCGACCGGACGCCGGTTGTTCACCGAACCGCGCGGCTTCGCGCTCTACGAATCGATTCTGCGCACGCCGCCGGATCCTCCCAGCCGCCTCAACCCCGCGATTGGCCCGTCGCTCGAGGCGACGCTGCTGAAGGCGCTGCAGAAGAGCCCGGCGGCGCGCCAGCAGGACGCGCAGGCGCTGCTCACCGATTTCAAGCGCTGCAGCGAAGCGCCGTTCGAACGGCCGCCGCGGCGCTGGTCGCGCCGCGAGCTGGTGTTGACCGGCGCCGGCAGCGTCGCAGCCGTGGTCGCGACCGGCTACGCACTGTGGCCGGTGTCCGCGCGCGCAAAATTCCGGGCGCGTGACTTCGTGCTGATGGGGGATTTCGTCGGGATCGATCCGGAGCTCGGTCGCGCGGTGAAGGAAGCGTTGACCATTGCCTTGCAGCAGTCGCAGTACGTCAACCTCGTGTCGCGGCAGCGCGTGGCCGAAACGCTGCTCCGCATGCAGCGCGATCCCTCGACCGCGGTCGACGAGACGGTCGCCGTCGACATCTGCCGGCGCGAAGGCATTCCGGCGCTGATCTCCGGCACGATTGCCAAGAGCGGCGAGACGAAGCGAATCACCGTCAAAGTGATCGAGGCGTCAGGCGGTTCTCTGCTGTTCGCCGAGAGCGAGGAGTTCGTCAAGGACAAGGAGCTCTTTGCCCGCGTCGACGCGCTCGCGGCCCGCGTTCGCGGCAATTTTGGCGAGTCGGACGCCGGCATCGCGCAGTCGTCGCAGCCGCTGCAGAAGGTCACGACCGGATCGCTGGAGGCGCTGCAGCAGTATTCGAACGCGGTGGACGCGCGCGCCAGCGGCAACTTCGATCGCGTCGAGGGGCCGCTGCGCGCCGCCCTCCAGCTCGACCCCAACTTCGTGATGGCGCAGCTGAAGCTCGGTGAGTACTACATGGACCTCGCTGGAGACGATGGCAAGGCGCTCGAGTGGATCGAGTCCGCTTACCGCTCGCGCGAGCGCGTCACCGATCGCGAGCGCCATTTCATCGCCGCGCAGTATTTCAGCGCTCATCAGCAGTTCGAGGAAGCCCGCGACAGCCTCAAGGCGTTGACCTCGCTCTATCCCGACGATCCGGACTTCCGCTACGAGCTCGCGCTCGCCTATTACGCGCTCGAACAACTGCCGTCCGCCCTCAACGAGCTGCGGCAGGCGATTCGCTTCAATCCTCATGGCGCCCGTCTGCACGGCACCCTGCTGCTCCTGCTCGCCCGCGACAATCAGACCGACGCGGCGCTCGAGTCGTTCACTGAAGCGCGCCGAGCCGGCGTCGACTCGCCGTATCTTTACTGGGCCACTGGTCTTGCCAGGCTCGCGCGGCTCGATTTCGCCGGGGCGCACGCCGATTTCGATGCGCTCAGTCGCGGCGGCGGATATTACGCGCACCTCGGCCGCCTGCAGAACGCCAAGGCGTTGCTTTTTGAAGGCTCGGTTACGGCGGCGATCGGGCAGCTCAACGACCTGGCCGACCTGGCGCGGCGCGAGGAAGACAGCAACATCGAGACGGTCGCGCACGTTCAGCTCGCGCACGCCTACGCGCTGCAGCAGAACCACGCAGCGGCGCGCCAACAGGCAGCCGACGCCGCGGCGCTTTCGGCATCGGCCAGTGCGCGCCCCGACCTGATTCGCTACGCCGGCAGCGCCGCGTATGCGGCCGGCGACGGTGCGCTCCTCGCGCAGCAGTTGAGCCATCTTCGGCAGCTCGAAGCCGGCGGCGCGACGAAGCTCGTCGCCGCGGCGCGATTGCTGCTCGAAGGGCTCACCGCGATGAACGCGCGGCGGTTCGATGCCGCGGTCAAGGCCTTTGCCGATTCCTACTTGTTGCGGCCTTGGTACGAGTGCCTGCTGTTCCAGGCGCAGGCACTTGAAGCGCTTGACCGGCAGGCCGCCGCGATCGACGCGTGGAACGGGGTCCTCAGGGCACGAGGGCAGATTCTGCAGGACGGGTTCCCGCCGGATCTGCGCCTCGCAGAAGCGCGGACGCGGGGCAACGCCCGCGCGGGAAAGGACAGATGATGAAGGCGAGTTCGACGAAAGTGCTGCAAGTCGTCGGGTTGATGTGTCTCAACCGGAGGTTCCGCGAGGATTTTTTCAATAATCCTGTCGCCGTGTCGACCAAGGTCTTCGGCGAGCTGTCGGCCGAGGAAATCGTCGATATCGAGCGGCTCGGCGGCGGTCGCGAGCTTCCGCTGAAAGTGCCCAAGGAAGCATTCCGCAAAGGCCTGACGGTCGCCTGCGAAAAGGTGTCCGAGGCCCTCGGCTGCGATACGTGCCCGTTGCCGCCGTGCCCCCCCTGTCCCGATACTTCGAGCTATTACTGATTACACGGCAATCTTGAGGACGGCTTTCTTGACGGCGCCGCGTCCGGCGAGCGGGGCGTGCGCGTCGTCTGGGAAGAAGACCACGAACGTGCCCGCGGGCACGGCGAGCCACGACGTGGGACGGACGCTGTAAAAGGCGAGGTCCTTCTTTTCGTCGTAGCCGCCCACCGGCTGCCCGCATTCGGCGAGAGGCATCCAGCCGATCTCCTCGTCGCCGTCCATCGTGTACTGCACGTCGATGTAGCGGCGGTGCGACTCGAGGCGAGCGGCGTCGCGCCCGCGGCCGTGGGTGTGGTCGATCGACAGATACATGCGATCGCCGTCAACCGCGTGCCGCCCGGGCGCGAGCGCGCGCAGATCGGTGTCCGCCAGGTAGCGGAAGCCGCGTTCGAAGAGCGGGTGCAGGCACGCATAGCGGTGGCAGTGCGCACCCGCGTCGAGGATCACGCTTACTGCTTTTCGAACTTGAAGTTCGTGACCTTCACGTCGACGTTGTGCGCCACGCGGATGCCGCCGACGCCCTGCACCGATTCGAGCTTGCCGTCGCCGACGAGATCCGTCTTGTCGAAGTTGGCGACCTCGGTCCCGTTGATGCTGCACGTGACGCGGCTGCCCTTGACGGACATCTTGATCTCCTGCGTCACCGCTTCACCCTTGGCCACCTTGTGCACCGCCTCGTTGGTGCCGGGGCGGCGGCTGCCTCCGGGCGCGAACGTCGTCGGGAAGGCGCGGACCAGGTAGCGGCCGTCGCCATAGGCCACGCAGTAGAGCAGCGTCGGATTGTCCGTATCCAACTTGTTCCCGCCGATGAACACGCCGTACGGATGCCCGTGGCTGTTCGAGGACATGTACTGCGGCTCGGTGAAGGTCGCCGACACGGTGTAGTCCGACGTCGCGGTGTTGGCCGGGTTCCAGTAGATCGTCGCCGGACCGGTGGAGATGTTGATCTCGTTGCCTTTCATCTCGAACTTCGAATCGTTCACCGCGCCGCCGGAGCTGGCTTCGTTCGCGTCGATCTTTCCCTTCCAGCCGGGTGCGAAAATGCCGCCGCCGGGAACCTTACGGGCAGCGTCCTGCCCGCCGCCCATCCGAGCGCCGCCCGCGGCCGGTGGAGGCTGCTGCTGCGCGGATACGCTGGCGAGTGCGAATGCAGTGACGAGAGCGAACGTAGTGGCGTAGACGCGACGCATAAGCTGAGCTCCTTGAAAGTCTGCGCGAAAACTATATCACTCGGCGAAACAGGCGGAACCACCACCACGCGAGCGCGGCAATGAGCAGCGCACCGATGAGTCCGCCGATGCCGGCGCCTGGGATCGGCCGCTGCACGGCGTAGCCAATCGCGCGCACCGCCCCCATCGTCCCCAGCGCAATCGGGACGAGTGTCGGGTCGAAACGCAGCAGTGTGGCGACGGCGACGACGAGCGTCGTTGCCAGGATCAGGCCGGCGAGTGCCCATGCGCCGGCGTGCGAGCCCGCGGGCAGGCCGCCCGCGAGAAAGCCGATTGCCGCCACCAGGCAGATCGCGAGTGCGCGCCGCCTGCTCCACGACAACGTGACGCGATCGACCGCAATGACCGCCGTCATCAGCACGGCCATGGTCGTCATGAACGTGGAGAGTGGATCGAGTGCGGCGTCGGCAAACGGCACGACCGTGCCCGCCGCGTCGACCGAGACGAATCGCGCCCACGCCGGCGTGCGGATTGCGGCCGCAGCCGCGCCCGCCGCTGCTCCGAACAGTCCGGCGGCAATCCCGAGCGGCAGGGCGTCCCTATCTGGAATGCGCCCGGCTTCCGCAATGCGCGCCGGCAGCGCTCCGATCGCGAGTCCGATCATCGCCGCGAGCAACGTAAGGCCGATGGCGCCGATTGCGATGACACCGAGCAGCTGGAGCTGCAACGGAGCCGCAGTCGTCAGATTC
>JBKPSE010000149.1:0-5973 GCA_046765855.1 Acidobacteriota bacterium
ATACAGGTCGAGGTCCGCCAGCGAGTCATCGACCACTTGATCCATCGTCCGCACATTGAAGATCGCCAGGCGCGGCGCCGCGGACCGCACCGCGTTGCGCACCGCGGGTACGATCAGCTCGGGTGAACCATCGGTACGGGCGACCAGCGACATTCCGAGGTCGGACGTCATCGCGATGTTCTGCGCGGCAGCGTAATAGAGCTCCGGCACTGTCGGCCGATCGAGCCTGACATTGCGGACGTCTCCCGCGACGCCGACAATCGTTCCGCGATCGAGCTCTTTTCCGACTGCATCCTCTCCGGGAAAGTACCGCCTTGCCAGCGTCGCGTTGACGATGACGACGCGCGGCGCGTCCGCGGTATCGGATGCGGTAAATGCGCGGCCGCGAACGATCGGAATGCCCATCGCGGCGAAATATCCCGGTGTGACGTAGCGAAGCTCGGTGACGCGGCGCGTCCCTGGCTGCGGCGCGCGGCCGCGGATGTCGAAGTCCGCCTCCCAGCCCCAGTTCTGAAGCGGCACCATCTGGATGAAGCCGGCGGCGCGGACGCCGGGAAGCTGCGCGACGCGCCCTTCGATCGCTTGGTACTCCGGGGCGGTGGCGCGCGGCGTGAGATGGAGGATGGCGACGTGTTCGGTGTCCATCCCGGTGTCTACACCGCGAAGTCGCGCCAGCTCGCGGATGACCACGGATGCGCCGCAGGCCAGCAGGAACGCCAGCGCCACTTCGACGAGGACGAGCGCATCGCGCATTCGGGCGAAGCGGCGGCCGGCGGTGGCGGGTCCACCCGAGTCGCGGCTGATTGCGTGCACGTCGGCCCGCGCACCCATGAACGCCGGTACGAGTCCGAAGACGACGGCTGTCGTGAGGCAGACCCCGAGCAGAAACGCGAATGCCCGCCAGTCCATGGCGATCTCGTGGGCGCGCGGGATGCGTGATGCGGCGACGTTGGCGAGCGCCAGCGTTCCCCATCGTGCGACGAGCAGTCCGCCTGCCGCGGCAAGAACGGCAAGGCAGAGGCTTTCCGCGAAGAACTGCCGCGCCAGCCGCAGGCGAGTCGCGCCCAGCGCCGCGCGCGTCATGACTTCACGGGCGCGTACCGACAGGCGTGCCAGCTGCAGGTTCGCGACGTTGGCAGACGCGGCGGCGAGCACGAGCGCGACCGCGGCGAACAGCATCCACAACGACCGCCGCACCGGCGCCGTCACCACATCGGCGAGACGTTGTATGCGAACGCCCACGCGGACGCGAGTACCGGCGTAGAGCTGCTGCTCGAGACGGGCGGCGATGACGCCCAGCTCGGCGCCTCCCGCGGCGACGGATTCGCCGCGCCGCAGGCGGCCGACCACGCTCAAACGGCCGCGGCGCTGCTCGAGCGGAATCCAGACATCCGTGCGCGATTCCGGCAAGGCCGCGGCAACGAGAGAGGCGGCGCGATAGGGGAACTGGAAGCGATCGGGCATCACACCGACGATCGTGAACATCTTGTCATCGAGCCGCAGGCTCGCATTGACGATGGAAGGACTTGCACTGAAGCGTTCTTTCCAGAGATGCGCGCTGATGACCGCGACGCCGGGAGGATCCCCGGGTTGAAAAGTGCGACCGAGAAGCGGCTCGGCGCGCAGCACGGCGAAGAGTTCCTGATCGGCGATGGTCACGTTGAGCCGCTCGAGCGGTCCCGACCCCGTGTCGAGGTGGCGGACCGCAACCTGGTAGGCGGCAAAACCCTCGAAGCGCGTTGACTGCGCCCGATACGCGTCCAGCTCGGAGTAAACGACGGGGCCGGTCAGAGCATCTGGCTCGCCCCCGCGATCCTCGCGCCAGTTGCGCCCGTTCACTTGCACGAGCTGGGCGGAATCCGGAAAGGGAAGCGGCTTGAGGACGACCGCGTCCAGCACGCTGAAGATTGCCGTCGTCCCGCCCGCGGCGAGCGCCAGCGTCAGGATGGCGGTCGCGGCGAACCCAGGATTGCGCCGCAGTGTCCGCAGGCCGTAGCGAAAGTCGTCCCAGAATCCCACGATGCACCTCGCATGAAGGACGCTGCCCCGAGCAAACCGTTAGCGACCCGATCGGGCACTTCGTTCACAGGCGGCGGGATCGTAGCACCAATCTTTTTCCATTGGTCGACCGAGAGTGTCGCCTTTCTTGCCCAGATTCCGATTTCTCAAGTAGGGGAATTCATTCCTTTCATTTCTTCAGGAGAAATCGTTCATGAGCATCAGAAACTCGGCGGCGAAACTAGGGATTTTCATCATGGGTGCCGTGGCTCTCGTCGGGCTGCGGTCGTCTGCGCTCGACGCGCAGACTGCGCAGGGCCACACCGCGGCGATCGAAACCGGCGCGCAGGAGAGGAGCGCGCTGATCAAGATCGTGCGCGAGGCGACCGAGCGGTTCCAGGACGTCGAAGTGGCGAAAGACGAGGGTTACGTCCTGCAGTTCGGCTGCGTCAGCGGCTCCGACTCGGGGGCGATGGGCATGCATTTCGTCAACGGTCCGCTGGTCGCCGATGGCGAGCTCGATCCGACGCGTCCGGAAATCGTAATTTACGAACCGCTGCCCGGCGGCAAGCTGAAGCTGATCGGCGCTGACTATCTCGTCCTCGCCGACGCCTGGAACGCGAAGCACACCGCACCGCCCGAGATGATGGGACAGTTGTTCCACCTCTTTGAGGCGCCGAACCGCTTCGGCCTGCCAACGTTCTACACGCTGCACGTCTGGGCATGGAAAGAGAGCCCGACAGGTGCGTTCGTGAACTGGCATCAGAACGTGTCGTGCAACGCGTTCTCGGGCAACCAGAACTGATCATCGCCGCGGCAGTCCGATCGGCGGTGCTCGTCGGGAACGTCGCTGGTCGGAGCGATCCTCTCGACGAGCCACTGCGCCGGTCCAAACGAGCGCGCCGCGCTCGTTATTCGGGCAGGTCCTCCTGCTTCGGTTCGGGCAGCCACCAGCTCGCGATAAAGCCAATGACGTAGGCCGTGGTACCGACGAGCGCAGCGGCATGTGCGAGCTTGATTGGCGGCGTGGCGCCGGGCATCGACGCAACGAGGTTCGTCGTCAGCAGCGCAGCCGAGGTTCCGATCATCCGGCCGCCGACGTTGGCCGCGAAGCTTTCGCCTGTCCCGCGCAAGTAAGTGGGATACACGCGCGGCAGGTAGTTTCCCCAGAAACTGAATTGCGCGATCGTCATGAACCCGACGAGCGCGATGCCCCACTTGAGAAGGGTCAGGTTGTTGGTGGCGGGAAACAGAAAGACCAGCGGCAACAGGATGAGCCCGGGAATCTGAAACAGGTGCAGCAGGCGGCGGCGGCTGGCGATGTAGACGGCAAGCGAGGCGAGCGCGACCCGTCCCGCAAGCCCGCCGAATTCCTGGTACGACTGCACCGCGCTGACGGTCTGCTCGATTGCCGGCCGCGGCAGCGCGCGAACCTCCGCAAGGCCCGGGACGATGCGAGGGACCTGCTGGATGGCGCCGAACGCGGCCGCATACGCGCACGCCATCATGATCGTCGTCACGATCGTGGTGCGGCTGAATTGCGGACGGAACAGCTCGCCGAAGCTGGGGCGGCGCAGCGTGCCGGCGCGGCGCTTCTCCATCCACAACGGACTCTCCGGCAGGAACGGCCGGATGACGATGAGCGGAACCGCGGGGACGATTCCCGACATCAGCGTGTAGCGCCACGCTTCGTGTGCGCCGTGCACGGCGGGCAGCGAGTATCCGTAGGTGACCGACAGGTAATAGCCGCCGGTGACGAGAATGCCGCCGAGCGAGCCGAACGCCTGCGTATAGCCCACGACCGCCTCGCGCCGTTTCGGATTGTGCGCGTAGAGCTCGGAAAGCCAGGCGACCGCCGCGACGAACTCGACGCACACGCCGACGAACGTGCAACAGCGCCAGAAGAGCAGCTGATACACCGACGTCGAATAGCCCGCGGCGAACGCCGACAACGCGTAGAGGAGGATGCTCCAGGTCAACACGCGGCGGCGGCCGAACACGTCCGTCAGATAGCCGCCGAGCAGACCGAAGATGCCCCCCGCGACCGCCGGCCAGTAAAAGAGGTAGCCGACCCACTGATTGATCGCCGGATCGCCGCCCGGGACGTGCAGGAGCTCCATCAGTGCGGGGCGCACGATGAGCGGCAGCATCAGCAGCTCGTACGAGTCGAAGGCGAAGCCTATCGCCGCGATGATCGCAATCAGCGTCGCCGTTCGCGGCTGTGGTCCGGGCTCCGCCGTCATCACCCTTGCCATCTTCTACACCTCGTACTTCGCCAGCGTCGCCGCGCCTGGCAGCGATCCGCGCGTTGTCAGCGATACCGCGTACATCAGGAGCGTCGAGACGATCGTCATCGGCACGACGGGAAGCAGGCCGAAAACCGTCGTGCCCGCGGCGATCCGCGACACGACGTCTACGCCGCCGACCGCCCATACTGTTACAGCCGCGCCCGGCGGCGGAGCAGGGATTCGCGCTTGCAGCAGCGCGACGCCGCCGATCGCCGCCGCTGTCCACAGCGTCACGGCGAGTGCGCCCCACTTGGTGCTTTTCTTCCAGAAGAGCGCCGCCACCAGGAGCGGTGACAGCGACGAGTATCCGGCAAAGGCGTACTGGCTGGCGATGTCGAAGATCGATTGCGGCGCGGTCAGCGCGATCGCGTACGCGACGATGGTGAGCAGGATGACGAAGATCCGTCCCGTCTGCACCTGAACCTTCGGTCCGAAGCGCGACTGCCCTCCGTAGAACGCGAACACATCCTCGGTGAACATCGTCGACAGCGCGAGGATTTGCGAGTCGCTGGCCATCACCGCTGCCATGACCGCGGCCCCGAGCAATGACGCGAGCCACAACGGCGCGTATCCCTCGAGCAGCCTGAGAATGACGTCATCGCCGGACGCGGCGGCGCGCAGTTCGCCGCGTTGTTCGGGCGTGAGCGTCGCTCCTTGGGCGGCCAGCGTGGCGCGCGCTTCCACCTTCGCGCGGATCGTCGGCAGTTCCACCGCCTTGTTGGCGGCGACGCCGAGGAACACCGACGGCAGCCAGATCGCGAGCATGCACAACGGGTAGAGGACGACCGTGCGTCGGAAATGCGAGAGCCGTTTCGCGGTCAGGCAGAAGATGCCGATGTGCGGAAACGCCAGCGACGACAGCGGAATGAATGTGTAGCTGAAGAAGTAGAGCGGCGAGATCCGCTCCCGCGTGAGCAGCGGCGCCGTCGACGGCGACGCGAGCAGGCTCTCCATGGCTGCGCTGAACCCGCCCATCCCGTTGGCAATCACGGTCACGGCAATCGCGCCGAACGAGAGAAACAGGATGGTCTGGAACGTGTTGACCCACGCCGTGCCGCGCATGCCGCCGAAGAACACGTATCCCATCACCACGCTCGAGACGATGGCGCCGCCGAGCCAATACGGCACCACTCCGCCGCTCACGGCGCGGAGGGTCGTCCCACCACCCATCACTGCAATGACGATGTACGGGACCAGCAGCACTGCCTGCACCAGGAAGATGACGGTGCCGATGTGGCCGCATTCCCATCGATCGCGGAACATCTGCACCGGCGTCATGAAGCCGTGCCGTTTGCCGAGCGCCCACAAACGCGTCCCAATCACGAACAGGCCGACGGGAATCACGAGCGCTGACGACGACGCCATCAATCCGTATGTGACGATCCCGTTCGCGAAGGCGTGGCCGGATGCGCCGAGTATCGAGAATGCCGTCATGTTCGTGCCGAAGAGCGACAGCAGGAAGACCGCCGGGCCGAGCGACCGCCCGGCGAGGAAGTATTCCTCGGCGGCGGCCGCGCCGCGCCGGCCGCGCCAGGCGAAGATGCCGATGTAGAGAATGACGGCGAGGTAGGCGAAGACGATGAGGGCCGGGATCAACGGTCCTCGCGATCGTCGAGATGGGCCGGCCAGGCGAAGCGGGTCAGTGCCCACATCAGCGCCGCGACGCCGAGGCAGTAGAGGCCATGGT
>JBKPSE010000150.1:0-2447 GCA_046765855.1 Acidobacteriota bacterium
CAACGAATCCTGGGGTGTGCCGAACCTGCCTGATAATCCGCGCGAGCGCAACTACGTGCAGGCGCTCTTTCACCTGACGAAGACCCTCGATCCGACGCGGCCCGTCGTCGGCAACGACGGCTGGGAGAGCGTCGCCACCGACATCATCGGCATCCACGATTACGACGATCAGCCGGAGCGGATCGCACGCCGCTACCATGCGGACGACGTGCTGCCGCGCCTGTTCAAGCGCGAGCGCCCGGGCGGCCGCATGCTCGTGCTCGAAGGGGACAAACACATCGAGCAGCCGCTGATGCTCACCGAATTCGGCGGCATCGCGCTGGCCGCGCCCGATAGCGGCACCTGGGGTTATTCGACGTCACGCAACGCGGATGAATTCGCCCGGCAGTACGAACGCCTGCTGCAGGCCGTCCGCTCGCTCGGCCTGCTCTCAGGCTTCTGCTACACGCAATTTACGGATACCTATCAGGAAGCCAACGGCCTGCTCTACGCCGATCGCACGCCGAAGATCGCGATCGAACGCATCCGCGCGGCCACGTCCGGTCCGGCGGCGATGCGCAGCGACGGCCTGCAGCAGATCGAGAACCAAATGGAGAGTCCCGGGCACACTTCTTGAACATTCGCGCGGCATGTTCCAGGGACCCCAGTGCCAGCCCGATTTGATTTGCTTCTCCCACCTCAGGTGGAATTTCGTCTTCCAACGCCCGCAGCATTTGATGACCCGTTGCGCGCGCGATCGGCGTGTCTTCTTTTTCGAAGAACCCGTTTTTGCCGTGGACGCTTCGCCCCGACTCGAGGTGCAGCGATCCAGTGCTGTGACTGTAGCGATCCCGCATCTGCCGCATGGGCTCGACGAGCACGCGGCGATCGCGGCGCAGCGGCGGCTGCTCGACGATCTGATCCGCCGCGAGAACATCGGCGAGTTCGTCGCGTGGTACTACACGCCGATGGCGCTGGCCTTCTCGGATCATCTCGAGCCGCTCGCGATCGTCTATGACTGCATGGACGAACTGTCGGCGTTCCATGGGGCGCCCGCGGCGCTCAAGATTCGCGAGGCACAACTGATGGCGCGCGCTCACCTGATGCTGACCGGCGGCCAATCGCTCTACGAGGCCAAGCGTCACCAGCACGCCAACATCCACCCATTCCCGAGCAGCGTCGACGTCGACCACTTCGCGCGCGCCCGCCGCATCGAACAGGATCCGGCGGATCAGGCGCTGATTCCGCATCCCCGCCTCGGATTCTTCGGCGTGATCGACGAGCGCATGGACCTGCCGTTGGTCGAAGGCGTTGCGCGCAGCCGTCCGGACTGGCATCTGGTGCTGATCGGTCCGGTCGTCAAGGTCGATCCAGCGGTGTTGCCGCGCAGGGCGAACATCCACTACCTGGGCCCTAAGCAATACGATGAGCTGCCGCACTATGTCGCCGGTTGGGACGTGGCGCTGCTGCCGTTCGCCCGCAACGAGGCCACGCGGTTCATCAGCCCGACCAAGACGCCGGAATACATGGCGGCCGGCAAACCCGTCGTCTCGACCTCCATTCGCGACGTCGTGCGTCCGTACGGCCAGCATGGCCTGGTGCGCATCGCCGACGACGTGGACGCCTTCGTCGCCGCCTGCGAGTGCGCCATGGCGGAAAACCCGTCAGAACGTGTAACGCAAGCTGACGCGTTCCTGCGCCAGACCTCGTGGGACGGCACCTGGCTGCGCATCAGCCGTCTGATGGATGCCGCGCTGGCGCCGGTGGACATACCCGACGAAGCCGGCGGCGTCGCAGTCTAGCCGCCATGTTCGACTATCTGGTAGTAGGCGCCGGCTTCGGCGGCGCGACAATCGCCGAACGTCTCGCGCATGCGGGGCGCAAGGTTTTGATCTGCGACAAGCGCCCGCACATCGGCGGCAACGCCTACGATCACTACGATCAGGCGGGCATCCTGGTCCACAAATACGGGCCGCATATCTTCCATACCAATTCGCGCGACGTTTACGAATACCTGTCGCGGTTCACGGAATGGCGGCCCTACCAGCATCGCGTGAGGGCCTGTGTCGACGGGCAGCTGCTGCCGATCCCGATCAATCTGGACACGGTCAACCAGATGTACGGGACCAGCTTCACGTCGTTCGAGCTCGAGGCCTTCTTCAAATCCGTCGCCGAACCGGTCGAGCAGATCAAAACGTCGGAAGACGTGATCGTCAGCAAGGTCGGTCGCGAGCTCTACGAGAAGTTCTTTCGCAACTACACGCGCAAGCAATGGGGCCTCGATCCATCCGAACTCGACTCGACGGTCACGTCACGGGTGCCGGTCAGAACCAATCGTGATGACCGGTATTTCACCGATACCTACCAGGCGATGCCCAGGCACGGTTACACCCGCATGTTCGAGCGCATGCTGGCGCACAAGAATATCCACGTGCTGCTGAACACCGACTATCGGGAGATCTCCCGCG
>JBKPSE010000151.1:0-7622 GCA_046765855.1 Acidobacteriota bacterium
TCGGCGTCCTCCGGGCGAGCCTTGCGTGTTTCAATTGCGCCGATGGCCATGGGAGACGATTCGTCCATGGGTGTTGAATGCGCGCGCCATTTGCGCGAAGACGACGCCGGTTCCGTCGAGCCTCATCCGAACGAACCGCGCGTGGAAGGACGTTACCTGGACCCGCGTCGATGGTACACCTGTTTGGCGGAGGTTTGACAGGAACCGCCGAGCCGTGGACGGATCCTTCAGGCCGCGTGGCCGCTTCGTGCTTGACCGCACCAGCCCGCAGCGCAATATCGCGGTTGCGCCAGGAAAATGAGCTTCGATCTGCCTGCCGTAGGCGAGGCGTTTGTGCGAAAGATCCGCGCGAGCCGGAACGCCTCGATGATGTGCCCGAATTCTTGCGCGAGAGTGAGAGCCGATGCTCGTCCATCCGACGGGCGTGCTGTTTGTCAGCGGCTACGGCAGGCCGATGCAGCCGACGGATGTTCCGCCGAATCTCTGGAAAAGCGGTGACCGCGGCAAGGTCGGGAGCATCGTGTACGTCGGATCGGCCGCGCAGGGTGCTCTCCGCGAGGCTGGCTGAGCCCAGAAGATCGCTCAAATCATCGCCAGAAAAATGCGACCGGCGCGTCCATCCGCACCGCGAGCGCCGCGTTCCGTTGCTCTACATGGCCGTTTGCGAATTTCGTCTGTTCACGGCATCGAAAATAGCGGAAGGACGTCTCTGTCGCGCGACGCCCTGGGCCACGAAGTTCCGTCGGCCACCAGGAGACTCCGGCCACGAGCGCCCTACTGGGCGTCTCGGGTAACGTGCCCGCTGGTTCGCATTGCCGCACCAACTGATCGCGGTCCTTTTCGTCGAATGCAAACGACAGCAGCGTTGCGCCTGAGTCCACGTGGTGGCGCTCTCGAATGTCCCGGGCCGACGAAGGCAGCCAATCCGGTATCCAGCCTCGACTGATTTCGCCCGTGGCGGCGGCGCGCTCACGATCTGCAAAGTGACGCTCCTGGGTTTCCCCACAGCCTGCGGTGAGCGCCGCGAGCACCGCGAATCCGACGGTGAGGCGCGCCATTCGCATAAAATGGACGAAGTAGGAATGGTGGACCTGACCGGGATCGAACCGGTGACCTCCTGAATGCCATTCAGGCGCGCTCCCAGCTGCGCCACAGGCCCACTCGTCGGGAAGTCGAACCCTCATTGTAACTGGATTCGTCACACCGCGCACCATTTACACGGTTCCCGCGGCAGCGCGACAGCGAAGATGCAGAAACGCAGGTGAATTCGTCGCATTCGCGCACGCCCTGCTGGCGCCATTCGTGCACGCGGCGCCAACACCCACCCACGCCACACTCTAGATGTCCATTCGCCAAGTCCCGAGCACCGGCAGCCTCTTCGAAGCACTCGACCGCGTGTTCACGGGCGGCGTTCTCATCGAACCGCTCATCGGCGCCGACATGCGCGGCGACGGACTCCTTCTCGTGCTGATCAAATGCGTCGTGCTGCTCGAACCCGAAGAGAACCCGGTTCGCTGGGTCGCGGCCCCGCGCGACGTGAGCCCGACACTTACCTGAGCACGCCCCATCCGTCGTCCAGGATCCGAGAGCTGAGCTGTATGACGCTCACCGCGTCAGCCCTCTAATCGCTGAAACCGCTGCCGAAAAATTCCGCCGCAGCTTCGCCGTGCCGCGGCGGCAGGCGGACTTCGTCGAGCTGGTCGCCTCTCACACTCGCGCATGACCCGGACGCGTTCGCGGCGTCACCAGTGGCCGCGACGGTTATCGAATCCTCCATCCATTCACCGGCCCGGCGTGGAAGAACGCCGCCGGCGTCATCACGCCGTCGCGCTTGAACACCTGGCCGTCCTTCATCACGAACTGCACGTTCTTCAGCGCGTCCAGATCGTCGACTGGAGTGCCGGGCATCGCGATCAGGTCAGCGAAGAAGCCCGCCTTGATCGGCCCGCGCGTCTTCTCGGTCTCGCTGACCTTGTAGCCATTGATGGTCATCGCGCGCAGCGTGTCGATGTTCGGAATGCCTGCGTCCTTCCACGTCTTGAGGAACTCGAGACACAGCTCGCCGCGCGTCTTGCCTTCGACCCAGTAGTCGGCGTCGGTGGAGAAGGTCAGCGGCACCTTGTTGTCGTAGGCGTTCTTCAGTCCGGCGACGGTGCGCTTGTATGCCTCTTCCGAAACGGGATGGCCCGCCAGGCCCGTCGGCGTCTCGGTGCCCGCACGCCACACGCCCTTCTGCGCCATCAACTTGTGCATCTCATCGGTCAGCGCCGTCGAGTGCGCAATCGACCAGATGCCGGCTTCGATCGCATTGCGTGCGCCATTCACCGTCTGCACGTGCCCTTCCACCTTCAATCCCGCTTTGGCCGCCTCGCGGATGACCAGACGGATCTCGTCCGCGGTGTAGCCGTACGGCTTGCAGTCGACGCAGATCTTGATCACCCTGGCGCCGAAGAGCACGTTCTGACGCACCGCTTTGACGATCTCGTCCGGCGTATCGGCGTCGAGGTACTCGGGATAGACGATGTTATGGTCCTTCGCCATCTCCGGCGTGGGAAAGAACTGACCGCCCATGCCGCCGATGATGATTCCGGAATTGATGATCGTCGGACCGGGAATCCACCCCTGCTCGATCGCCTGTCGCAGCGCCGTGTCCGCATAATTGCCGTTGTTGCCCATGTCGCGGACGATGGTGAAGCCCGAGGCGAGCATCTGAATCCCATTCGACGCCGCCTGGATCGCGCGCAGCGGCGTCGAGTCCTGCACGTAGGTGTAGTAATAAACGTTGTTTTCAGGGATTGGTTTGTAGGTGAGCGCGAGATGATTGTGCGCCTCGACCAGACCCGGCATGACGGTCGATGTCGACAGATCGATCACCTGCGCGCCGGGCGGAATCGCCAGGCCCGCGCCAACCTCTCTGATGCGCGTCCCTTCGACGATGATCACTTGATCGGTCAAGAGGCGTCCGGCTTCCGGATCGAGCAGCCGTCCGGCGCGTATCGCGGTGACGCGCGGTGGCACCGGCGCCTGCTGCGCAGTCAGATCGGCGCCGAGGCGGAACACAATTGCGGTGAGCGACAGCAAGACGAGTCGGCGTGAAGCGGTCATGCGGGACCTCCGGATCCGCCCGCATTCTAGGGCAAAGCTTCGCTATACTCGCGCGGCGTTGATACCCGCTTTGATCTTTCTCGTCACCTGGGGTCTCACGACACACGGTAAGTACTCCGTGACCGGTGACGAGCCGCATTACCTGCTCGTCGCGCAGAGCCTGCGCGCCGACGGCGATCTGGAGCTGTCGAACAACTACGCCAATGGCGACGCGGCGCTGTTCGGCGCCGCCGGATTGCAGCCGGAGCTGCACGTGCGGCGTACCTCGGGCGGACGCATTCTCCCCGTGCACGATATCGGCGTACCGGTCATTCTCACTCCCGTCTATGCCTCGGCGACGCGGCTTGCCGCGCTTCCCAGCGATGCATCGATCCGCCGAATGCGGATGAACCGCGGGCTCTTCGCATACTCGCTCGTCTCGTTGTTCGTGCTGGGCATCTCGACGGCTGCGGCCGCGATCAGCATGCGGGCGCTGCAGGCGTCGGGTGCGTCGCGCGCGATTGCCGCGTCGATCGCGTTGGTCGCCTGGCTCTCCGCGCCGCTGCTGTCGAATGCGTTCCTCGTGTTTCCAGAGCCATTCGCTTTGTTCATCACTGCCTGCACGGTTGCTGTCTGCACCGATCGAGGGCGCCCGTGGAGCGGTCGCGATGACGCCGTGGTGTTCATGCTCGGCGCGATGCCGTGGCTGCACCGGAAATTCGCGTTTTATGCCGTAGCCCTGTTCGCGGTGCTGCTGTGGCAGCGCAAGGACGCAGTCCTCCCGCTTCCGCCGGGACGCAAGGCCATCGTCCTGCTCCTCTTCGCCGGCCTGCCGGCGATGCTTGCGATCTGGACGCTGGTGACGTGGGGGAACCTGGCCGGACCTCTAGCAATCGATCGCCTGCCATTTTCGATGGCAGCGTTCACCCAGGGAATCGCCGGGACGATCGTCGATCGCGAGAACGGGTTGATCTGGTGGGCGCCGGTCTACGCGCTGCTGCCCGCCGCGTTCTGGCTCGGACGGCGGCGCTGGTGGCCCTGGCTCGTGCCGATCCTCGCCCTCGCCATTCCCAACGCCGCTCACGATCAGTGGTGGGGCGGCTTCTCGCCGGCAGCGCGTTTCCTGGTTCCGCTGGTACCGGTGTTCTGTCTGTTCGCGATGGAAATCCCGCGCCGCAGGCCGCTGCTGCTGGTTGCGATTGCGCTGCTCGTTCCCCAACTAATCATGACGGCCTACGCGTGGCAGCACCCGCGCATGCTCTGGCCGCAAGGGGACGGCGAGAACCGCATTCTCGCGGTGCTGTTGCCGCCGCTCTCGCCGATCTACCGTGCCCTGCCGTCGTTTCGCACGGCTCCGCATGCGCCCTGGACCGCCGCGCTGGTCATCATTGTCATTGTGGCCGGGCTGAACATGGCTCTCGTGCTCGCGGCGCGCTCGGATTCGCGTCGCTGACGCGATCAGTACTCGATGAACATGCGCTGAATCTCCGCCGGATCCTGCGTCTTCGTCAACGCCAGCATCAGCAGCAGCCGCGCCTTGACAGGGGCGAGATCCTCGCCGGCGATGCGCCGGTTCGCGGCCGCCGGCCCCGCAGCCGCTGTGGCGGGGCGCGGACGCGCCGCTATCCGTCCGCTTCCCGTGCGGGTAGTCGTAACGACGAACGCGCCCTTCTCGAGGGCATATTGAATGCCTTCGCCTTGAGTGCCGCTGGTCGCGCCGGCGCCGGCGCCCGCAACGATGATGCCTTTGGCGCCCTGATCGACGGCAGCCTTGATGAGATCGCCTGACGCGCCCTGATACGTCAGCACGACGTCGACGCGCGGGAGAGCGGTGACGTTGGTGATGTCGAACTCCGACTGCGCCGTGTGCTTCTTCTCCACGCGCCGGTAGAACGCCACGCGATCGGAGTCGACGACGCCGAGGATGCCGTAACCACGAGTCTGGAAGGTGTTCAGGCGCAGCGCGTCGGTCTTTGTCACTTCGCGCGCCGCATTGATCTCATCGTTGAGCACGACCATCACGCCGCGGCCGTGGGCGTTCGGATCGGCAGCGACGCGGAATCCCTCCAGCAGGTTCGCCGCACCCTCGTATCCCAACGTGCTCGGGTTGCGCATCGAGCCGACGACGACCACCGGTTTCTCGGACCGCACGGTCAGGTTGAGAAAGTAGGCAAGCTCCTCCAGCGTGTCGGTGCCGCTGGTGACGACGATGCCCGAGAGGCCGGCATCCTCTTTGTACAGCTGGTTGATCCGCTTGCTCAGCGCCAGCCATTGCTCCAGCGTCAGCTGAGAGCTTGCGAGATTGGTGAACTGCTCGAATTCCGGTCGTGCGTAGCGGCCGACGGTCGGCATCAACTCGACGAGTTCTTCGGCACTGAGACGGCCGCCGGCGCGGTTGGAAATCGTGCCGCCGGTGGCGACCAGCCGCACGCGCGGCGCGGTCGCGGCCGGTTGAACCGGAGCGTTGGGTTGCCCGGCAGGAGCCGCAGTCTGCGCGAAGGCGGACCGATCGGCCAGCGCGATCGTCAAAAAGAGAAGGACACGAAGGATCGGGACGCGCATCGCGCCACTATACCTGAGGCGTCGTGCGCGTGAGGTTCAGCGTCAACCACTTGCTCAGGTGCTGCACCGCCTCGTCGGGTGTATGCCCGTAAAAGGGCATCATCGCGCGGGAGCCGCCGGGCGCGCGGGCGATCTGGGCCCGCCATCTGTCTGTGCCAACCGCCGAGACTTCGATGCGGTACTCACGGCCGTTGATGGTTTCTTCGAAGCGCTGAACGGTCACGGGAGGCTGCATTCTGCTCGCGGCCAGTCGGGCGCGCAAGCGAAAGAAGGCGCGAAGGCGCATCCACATGCAGCAACGGTGATGAATTGCCGCAGCAGCGCGAAAAAAAAATCACGCCGTGTCAGAATGTCCACAAGGTTTCCACCGTTCATCCACATGTTTTCCACAGGCCGTTGTCGCTATGGTCTCGTCGCCGCTCTGCTGCTCGTGTCGGCGGCGTCCATAGCCGCGCAAAACGCATCTGAACCGGCGCTGTATCGTCTTTTCCTGCGCGATGGTTCGACGCTCGTGAGCTACGGCGAGTACGCGCGCGTGGCCGACCGTGTCGTCATGTCGCTGCCGATCGGATCGTCGCTTCAGCTGTTCAGCCTGCCGGCGGACCGCGTCGACTGGGAGAAGACGGATGCGTATGCCGAATCGGTCCGCGCCAGCCGCTACGCGGCCACCCGCGGTCCCGACGATCTCGCGCTGCTCGGCCAAGCGGTCACGCGTGCGCTCGGGGACATCGCGCTCACCGAGGACCCGAACCGCAAGATCGCCATGGCGACCGAGGCGCGGCAGAACGTCACGCGGTGGGCGGCCGAACACTTCGGCTACGCCGCCGATCGCGTTGCGCAGTTCGCCTCGATGTTCGACGCGGTGATTGCCGAAACGCGGACACGCGCGGGGGAGAAGAACGTCGAAATGACCATGGTGGCGACGATGGCGGCGGCCCCGTCTACGCCGTTGCTGCCGCCGCCGACGCTGAAGGAAAGTATCGACCAGGCCATCGCCGCAGCCGCACTGTCTCCGGAAGCGACCGAGCGAACGTCGCTGCTATGGTCGATTCAAACCGTGCTCGAGAAATCCGCTGGCGAGGCTTGGACAACCCCGTACCGCGCGCGGGTTGCCGCCGCGCTTGCGATCGAGGAACGCGCAACTCGCGGCTACGATCTGCTGACCAGAACGGCGCTGCAGAATGCCGAGCGATACGCGAGTACGGCGGACGTGACGGGCGTCGAACGCGTCATCCGTCGCACTCTCGCCGAAGACGATCGTCTCGGCCAGCGCCGCCCGCAGGAGATGGCGTCGCTGCTTGCGGTGCTCGATCGCAAGCTTGATGCGGCGCGGCGGCTGCGCCTGGCGCGAGACAGCTGGGCGGCCCGCGCCGAAGCCGTACGACAGTTTCGCGCAGCACTGGTCGAACCGCTGGCGATGCTCCGCAACGTGCGCGCTCCGCTCGATGAGATACGCCGCCTCGCGGGTCCACCGCCGCTTCAGCTGACTCGGCTGATTCAGCGCACGAACGCCGCCAATACCCTGCTTGCCCTGGTCGCCGTGCCTGCCGAAGGGCAGACCGTTCACAGTTTGCTCCGCAACGCGGCGCAATTCGCGACCCGTGCCGCGCAAGGACGTCAACGCGCGGTGATGTCGGGCCAGATGGACGCGGCCTGGGAGGCGGCGTCAGCCGCGTCGGGTGCGTTGATTTTTCTCGAGCGCGCGATGGAGGAGCTCGAGCAGCTCGCCAAACCTCCCGTGATGCAAGGCACGCGCTGATCGTGATTACTCCCCGGGTCACGCGCCTGGTGCGCACCGCCGATTTACGGGCATTCCAGCGCGGGATTGTCTCCAGAATTCCTGACGACGCGGTTGCCGCGCGGAGGTGTGCCGTGCTCGTGCCGACGCGCAGCGCCGCCGAGGAATTGCGCCGGACCGTCGAAAACCACTCGTTGCTCCGCGAGCGGCGGAACGCCGTCCGCGTGTTGCCGGATCT
>JBKPSE010000152.1:0-5656 GCA_046765855.1 Acidobacteriota bacterium
GCTCCACGAGATGCTGCGACGGAAAGCGAAGCGAGGTCTCGCGACGCTGTGCGTGAGCGGCGGCATGGGCATGGCCTTCGGGATTGAATTGTGTTAACTCCCAACTCCTCAACTCCCAACTCCACAACGACCGAGTCCGCAAGGGGGAACTCGACCAAGTCGCAAGCGCCGACCGCCAGGATTGCGGTTATCGCGGGCGACGGGATTGGCAAAGAGGTCACCGCGGAAGCGTTGAAAGTGCTGCGGCGCGCTGCGGACGTGTTCGGACGGACGATCGAGTTCGACGAACTGCCGTGGAGCGCGGACTACCTGCTGGAAACCGGCATCACCATGCCGCCCAACGGCTACGATCACCTGCGGACGTTCGATGCGGTGTTCATCGGCGCGCTTGGAGATCCGCGCGTCCCCGACAACCGGCATGCGCGCGACATCCTGCTCGGCACCCGATTCGAGCTCGATCTCTACGTCAATTACCGTCCGGTGAAGCTGCTCGTCGAGAGATTGTGTCCGTTGAAGGGACGGGGGCCGAAGGATGTGAACTTCGTCGTGTTCCGCGAGAACACCGAGGGACTCTACGTGAGCGTGGGCGGCAGGTTCAAGGCTGGAACGGACGACGAAGTCGCGATCCAGGAAGAGCTGAACACGTTCAAAGGGGTGAACCGCATCATCCGCCACGCGTTTGCCTTCGCGCAGGAACGCGGCCTGAAGAAAGTGTGCATGGCCGACAAGAGCAACGCGATGCAGCAGGGACACGCGCTATGGCAGCGCGTATTCAAGCAGGTCGCTTCGGAATACCCAGGCATCCAGGCGACGCATTACTACATCGATGCGCTCGCGATGTACATGGTCCTCGATCCCGGACAGTTCGAGGTGATCGTCACCAACAATCTGTTCGGCGACATCATCACCGACCTCGGCGCGACGTTCCAGGGCGGTCTGGGCATGGCGGCATCCGGCAACATTCATCCGGGAAAGACGTCGATGTTCGAGCCGGTGCACGGCTCGGCCCCGAAGTTCGCCGGGAAAAACATCGCCAATCCAATCGGCGCGATCTCGTCCGCCGCGCTGCTGCTCGAGACCCTCGGCTGGAAGCAGGAGGCGGCCGCGATCGATGCCGCGGTACTGAAGGCCGTCGAGGAAAACCGGGTGACGACGGACGTCGGTGGAAAGCTCGGCACGCGCGAGGCAGGGGATGCGATCGTCGCGAACTTAACAGGACATACGGAGTTCAGGGGAAACTCATAGATTTTTTTCTCATCTCGAGCTCATGCGAAAAGGGCGGTCATGAACGGTGAAGTCTTTATCGTGGGCGGCGCTCGGACGCCGATGGCGGAATACGCGGGCAAGTTGAAAGACATCTCCGCGCTCGAACTCGGCGCGATCGCGGCGCGCGCGGCAATGGAGCGGACGAACGTCAAACCTGCCGACGTCGATCATGTCGTCTTCGGCAACGTGCTGCAGACCAGTTCCGATGCCGTTTACGGCGCCCGACACGTCGGCTTGAAAGCCGGCGTGCCGATCGACGTGCCGGCACTGACGATCAATCGTCTCTGCGGGTCCGGCATCCAGGCGGCAGTCAGCGGCGCGCACATGATTCTGCTCGGTGAAGCGGACGTGGTCCTGAGCGGCGGAATGGAGAGCATGAGCCAGGCGCCGCACGTGATTCGCGGGCTGCGCAGCGGCCTTCGCCTCGGCCAGGGACAGCTCGAAGACACACTGTGGTCGGCGCTCCTCGACACGCATTGCGGCTGCACGATGGCCGGCACCGCCGAGAACTGCGCGGCGAAGTACAGCGTCTCGCGTGAAGAGCAGGACGCCTACGCCATCCGCAGCCAGCAGCTCGCCGACAAGGCGTGGAGAGAGGGACGCTTTCGGGACGAAGTCGTCCCGGTGGAGATCAAATCGCGCAAGGGCGTCGAGCTCTTCGCGCAGGACGATCACATGCGGCCCGACACGACCATGGAGGGACTGGCGAAGCTGCCGCCGGCCTTCAGCAAGAACGGCTGCGTCACTGCGGGCAACGCCAGCGGCATCGTGGATGGGGGCGCGGCGCTGCTGCTCGCGTCGGCCACCGGCGTCAAGGATCACGGACTGAAACCGCTAGCGAGGCTGACGCACTGGGCCTACGTCGGCGTCGAGCCCACGCTGATGGGGATGGGTCCCGCGCCGGCGACGCGCAAGGTCCTCGCCAAGGCGGGCCTCACGCTCGACGACATCGATCTGATCGAGGTCAACGAAGCGTTCGCCGCGCAGTATCTCGCGGTGGAGAAGGACCTCGGACTCGATCGTGATCGCGTCAACGTCAACGGCGGCGCGATCGCGCTCGGCCATCCGCTCGGCATGACCGGCACGCGTCTGCTTTTGACGCTGACGCTCGAATTGCGGCGCCGCGGCTTGAAGCGCGGCCTGGCGACTGCATGCATCGGCGGCGGACAGGGGATCGCTGCCCTGCTCGAGGCGACCTAGGAAACGGGGACAGTCCCGGTTTCCAAACGGGGACTGTCCCGGTTTCCAGAATCAACGACTTACGGCGAAACGGGGACAGTCCCGGTTTCCGGATCAACAACTTACGGCGAAACGGGGACAGTCCCCGTTTTCAACGCCTCGAACGAGGGCAGGCATGGCAATCAAGACCGTCGGTGTACTGGGTTGTGGGCTGATGGGGTCCGGTATCGCGCAGGTCAGCGCGGCAGCCGGCTACAAGACCATCGTGCGCGAGGTCGAGGACGGCTTCCTGAAGAAGGGCCTGGGCCGGATCGAGAAATTCCTCGCCGGCGGCGTCGAGAAGGGCAAGGTCACCGCCGAAGAGAAGGACAGGACGCTCGGCAACCTTGCCGGGACGACAAAGCTGGAAGACCTGAAGGACTGCGACATCGTCATCGAAGCGATCATCGAGAACATCGACGAGAAGGCGAAGGCCTACGGCATCCTCGATTCGGTCGTGGGCGAGCGCACGATCTTCTGCTCGAACACCTCGTCGCTGTGCATCACGGAGCTCGCCGCGAAAACGAAGCGGCCCGATCGCTTCGCCGGCCTGCATTTCTTCAACCCGGTGCCGTTGATGAAGCTGGTCGAAGTCATCCGCGGCCTGACCACCAGCGACGAGACGTATCAGACCGTCTTCGCCTTCGCGCAATCGCTCGGCAAAGAGCCGATCACCGCCCCCGACAAACCGGGCTTCATCGTCAATCGACTGCTGGTCCCGTACCTGCTCGACGCGATCCGTTCCTACGAACATGGGCTCGGGACGGTAGAGGACATCGACAAGGGGATGAAGCTGGGGACGGGATACCCGATGGGACCGTTCACGCTGCTCGACTTCGTCGGCCTCGACACGACCTACTACATCGCCAACATCATGTTCGAGGAATATCGTGAGCCGGCGTACGCGCCGCCGCCGCTCTTGAAGCGGATGGTGCTGGCAGGACGGCTGGGTAAGAAGTCGGGGCAGGGATTCTATAAATATTGAGCGGACCTCCAGGCTGACGCCGGGAGCTGCCTGACGATCCAAATCGGCAAAGGCGTCGCGGGAATATTCAGGCAGCTCCCGCCTTCAGGCGGGAGAGCAAGGCCGACCCTTTGCTCTTGAACTCGCGATCCTCCGGCGCCCAGTCGGGATCGATCGGCGCGTCGAGGAGCTTCTGCAGCGTCGCCCGCGCCTCGTCTTTCCTGTTCAATGCAACCAGCGTTTCGGCGAGGAAGAACAGGGATGCCGCGCTGTCCGGGTTGTAGGTGAGTGACTTGCGCAGGTGGACTTCCGACTTCTTGTCGCTGCCGCCGAACAGGCCGGGCACTTTGTAGTACCAGCGGCCGAGCGCGCGATCCGCGGAGCCTTGCAGGTAGCCGGGATCGAGCCGCAGCACCGTCTCGAGTTCGTCTTTGATGTCGCCGCGGTACTTGAGGCCCTGACGCAGTCCAAACGATTCGGCGAGCGCGCCCATGTTCGCGGCGATCCAGAAATGTCCCTCGGGCCGGTTCGGCGCGATCTGAACCGCGGCGCGCCCGGCGGCGATGCCGGCTTCGAGGAACGATTTACGCTTTTTGTCGTCGGCGTGTCCGCCCAGCCAATACCGTGCCCGCGCGAGTTTCCAGGCGGCGTCGAAATCCTTCGGATCCTTCACGAGCCGATCCGCCCAGATCTCGGCCGCCTGCTCGGCGACTGCGATCGTGTCGCGCTGGCGGTAGAGCGCGTCAGGATCCGGCGCCTGCACGAGTCGGCTGAGCGACAGGACTAGATACAATAAAAACATGCAGGCACTAATCCGTCAGCTCCTGGCTGAATTGGGGGAAGATCCTTCGCGCGAAGGACTGCTCGATACGCCAAAGCGCGTCGAAAAGGCCCTGAAATTTCTGACCAGCGGCTACACCGCCAACGTCGACACGGTGCTGAACAACGCGCTGTTCACGGTGGATTATAACGAGATGGTGATCGTCAAGGACATCGACTTCTATTCCTTGTGCGAGCATCATCTGCTGCCATTCTTCGGCCGCTGCCATATCGCCTATATTCCCAACGGCAAGGTGATCGGCTTGAGCAAGATTCCGCGTCTGGTCGAGATCTTCGCGCGCCGCCTGCAAATCCAGGAGCGGCTCACCAACGAGATTGCCGAAACCATCCGCGACAAGATCCGTCCGCTCGGCGTCGGCGTCGTCATGGAGGCGACCCATTTGTGCATGGCGATGCGCGGCGTCGAGAAGCAGAATTCGTTCGCCATCACCAGTGCGATGCTCGGCGGCTTCCAGAACGACGCGCGCACGCGCACGGAGTTCCTCGAGCTCATTCGCCGGCCCGACTTGAACTGGCGCGCCGCGCAGACAATGGCGATGCATACGGTCACACCGTAAGCGCCGGCCGGTGATCGATCCTCGATCATCGATCCTCCGTCCTCGATATACTCGAAACGATGCGTCGGCTCCCGACCTCATTGCTGATCGCGGCTGTGCTGGCCCTACTCGTTTCGGCGCCATTGGTCGCCCAGAAGCGCAAGACCCCGGCGAAGCGCCCCGCGCCCAAAGCCGCGCCGGCGGCGCTGAAGACGGTCACGCCGGAGGTCAAATGTCCCTCGCTCATCGGCATGGGCGTGAAGACGGTGCGCAGCTTCTGCGACGTGCCGGCGGGACGCGATCCGGCGCAAGGCATTCTGATCACGCTCCCGCCGCACACCGGGCCGGGGACGTTGACTTTCGATCTGCACGCGCGCCACGTCTACTCGGAGGAAGAGATGAAGCGCGGCAAGGCGTACGCGCGCTATCGTGCGGCGGTTGGCGTGCTGACAATGAAGGGGGATCTCCTGGATCGCGGCGCGATCGAGGCGGAATTCCGCTCCGCCGCGGATCTGTTCGATCGGATCGGCGGCGGCGCCGGTCCGGGCAGTCTGAAGGCGGTCGCGCCGGCCGGGCGCGAGCAGGTCTTCGTCACCATCCCCGCGAACGTCGACGAGGTGAGCCTGCTCGGCGAGACGCTGGACGCAATCACTCCCGCGGGGCACGAGACGATGGTGATGCCGGGCCGCCCGGTGGCCATCGTCAGCAACCTGCTGTTCGAGTACCGCCCAGCGCCAGTCAAACGCTGAGGGGACCAGGCTCGCGGTCGCGGTTCGGATACAGAGGTGACGGTCGCGGATGCACAGTTCGCGGTTCGCGGTCACGTCTCGGC
>JBKPSE010000153.1:0-8478 GCA_046765855.1 Acidobacteriota bacterium
GGTCTGAACAATGTGACGACCGCCCACGGGCTGGCGGTCCTGTTCACGCGCCTCTTGAAGGGACAGGCGGTGAATCCCCGGATGGATTCAGAGATGGTCGAGATCCTGAAGCGCCAGAAATTCAACGAGGGCATTCCGGCGGGCCTGCCGCCGGGCACTGCGGTGGCGCACAAGACGGGCACGATCACGAAGATCCACCATGATGCAGGGATCGTCTTTGCGGCGCGGCAACCCTATGTGCTGGTCGTCCTGGTGCGAGGGATCGAAGACAACAAGATGAGCGGCCGCCTCATCGCGGACATTTCTCGCGAAGTCTGGCTGGCGTTTTCCCCGCATTAGCCGACGCATGAGCGAGCCGACCGTCCCCGAGGCGTTCGCCGCCGCGCTCGACGGCCTGCTCACGCAGGTCCGGAAGGATCGGTCCATCCTTGCGGCAATCCTGTGCGGCAGCCTGGCGCATGACACGGTGTGGGCGCGCTCCGACATCGATCTGGTCCTCGTGACAATCGACGACAAGAAAGTCGAGCTCTCCGACATCCCGCTGTATGCGGACGGCGTCAACGTCCACGCGATGCTGATGCCGCGCACCGACTTCCGCAAGACCGTTGAAGGGTCGCTGCAGAACTCGTTCATGCACTCATTCCTGGCCAAAGGGCGGCTGATTTACACGCACGACGACACGATCGCCGAGCTGTGCCGGCGGCTGCATTCGACGGGCAGCCGCGACGCGCTGATTCAGATGCTCGGCGCCGCGACCGGCGTGCTGCCGCCCCTTTACAAGGCGAGGAAGTGGCTGCTGACGCGCCGCGACTACGCCTACACCGCGCTGTGGATTCTCTATGCGGCAACGCCAGCCGCGCGAATGGAGGTCATCGCCGCCGGCATGATTGCGGATCGGGAAGTGATCCCTCAGGCGGCAAAGCTCAATCCTGATCTCTTCAAAGTCATCTACACCGACCTCTTACGCCAGGGAACGACGAAGGCCGCGGTAGAGACGGCCCTGCACACGCTCGAACGATACATGGAGAAGCGGGCGCGGAGGGTCTTTGCGCCGGTGCTCGATTATCTCAAGGAGGTTGGCGACGTCCGCTCAAGCCGCGACCTCGAGGATCATTTCAAGAAGACCTACGGGATCAGCGGCATCACTGCCGCCTGCGAATACCTCTCGGATCTCGGGATGATCGGCAAAGCGTCTACTCCCGTACTCCTGACCAGGCGAAGCAACACGGCTGTGGAGGAGCTCGCGTTCTTTTACACGGAGTCCGGCGATGGCGACTAGCACCGCGCGCACGACGATTTCCGTTCAGGGCGCACGCGTACACAACCTCAAGAACATCTCGGTCGAGCTGCCGCGCGATCGCATGATCGTGATTACCGGACTCTCCGGATCGGGCAAGTCCAGCCTTGCATTCGACACGATCTACGCCGAAGGTCAGCGCCGTTATCTCGAGTCGCTTTCGAGCTATGCAAAACGGTTCGTCGCGCAGGTGTCGAAGCCGGACGTCGATTTCGTCTTCGGCCTCTCGCCGGTCATTTCGATCGAGCAGAAGACTACCGGCAGCAATCCCCGCTCGACCGTGGGGACGATGACCGATATCGCGAGCTATCTGAATCTGCTCTACGCGACCATCGGCGAGCCGCATTGCCCCCGCACCGGCGAACCGGCGCCGAGCCGTTCGTCGAGCCAGATCCTGGAAGCAGTCCTCTCGCTGCCCGAAGGCGCGGCGATCGAGCTGCGCGCGCCCGTCTTCAAGGTGTATGGCGAGGATCTCGAGTTCGTCTTCACCGAAGTGCGCAAGAAAGGCTGCCGGACGATCGTCATTGACGGCAAGCCGGTCGACATCTCCGAGGAGACGTCGCTCGAGACCGGTGACGTCGAAAACATGGACGCGGTCGTGGACCGCCTGATCGTCAGCCGCAAACACGAGAAGGCCATCAAGGCCGCAATCGCGGCGACGCTGCTCGTCGGCGACGGCCTGATGCAGCTGCACGTCGTCAAGGGCGTCAGCAAGGCAGAGGCGGAGCGCTTCTACCGCAGCATCAGCAGTCCCACGCATCATCTCGTCTACGGCGACATCGGACCAGCGTTCTTCGTCTTCAACGATCCGGAAAGCGCCTGCCGGACCTGCGGCGGTCTCGGCGTCGACAAAGTGACGCATCCCGAGCTCCTGATCCCGGATCCGAAGCGCAGCATTCTCGGCGGCTGCTTCGTCAAGGAAGCCTTCAAGTACAACCCGGACACGTGGGATGGGCGGATGATGTTCAGCCTGTCGACCGCGCTGGGCTTTCCGCTGGACTCGCCATGGAAGCTGCTGCCGGAAAAGACGCGCACAGCGATCCTCTACGGCATCGAACCGAAGAAGATCAAGATTCTGACGCCGCCGGACGCGAAAGGGCGGCGCGCCAACGATGAAGGACGTGAGGTCGGCTGGACCGGCATCGCGCGCCGGATCGAGCGGCATTACCGGCGTTACCGCCAGCGTGGCGAAGCGAACTCACGAATGGAAGCGTGGCTGGATAGGGTCATGGTCGAGCACACGTGTCCG
The DNA here is from genome assembly GCA_046765855.1 of Acidobacteriota bacterium. GTDB lineage: Bacteria > Acidobacteriota > Vicinamibacteria > Vicinamibacterales > 2-12-FULL-66-21 > JAICSD01. The sequence goes on from JBKPSE010000153.1 coordinate 2,547, forward strand.
GACTGCAAGGGCGCCAGACTGCGTGCCACACGCTCGCTGTTCACGATCGGCGGCAAGTCCATCTACGACGTCGGACAGCTGAACTTCGACGAGCTGCAGGCGTTTCTCGCCACGGTGAAGCCCACCGGCCGCGGTGCCGACGCCGGCCGGCACGTGCTGAAGGAAATCCGCGGCCGTCTCGATCTTCTCCTGGGCATCGGTCTCGACTATCTCAACTTCAACCGGCGATCCGGCACGCTCTCCGGCGGCGAGTCGCAGCGCATCCGCCTCTCGACGCAAATCGGCTCCGGGCTGATGGGAATGCTCTACGTCCTCGATGAGCCCAGCATCGGCCTTCATCCCAAGGACAACGTCAAGATGATCGGAACCCTCGAGCGGCTCCGGGACATCGGCAATACCGTCATCGTCGTCGAGCACGACGAGGACACGATTCGCGCGGCGGATCACCTGGTCGAGATGGGCCCTGGGGCGGGCGTGCACGGCGGCCGCGTCGTCGCCGAGGGACTGCTGAACGATCTGCTCCGGTGCAAGGAGTCGCCGACGGGTCAGTACCTGTCGGGCAAGCGCGCGATCGCGACACCGCGCAAACGCCGCGCGGGCAGCGGCCATTCCCTGGTCGTTCGCGGCGCGCGCGAAAACAACCTGAAGTCAATCGACGTGACGTTCCCGCTGGGGGCGCTCACCGCGATCACGGGCGCGTCGGGCTCCGGCAAGAGCACGCTGATCAACGAAGTTCTCTACAAGGCGCTGTGGAAACACCTCGTCGACACTCGGACGCTGCCGGGCAAGCATGACGCCCTCGAGGGCGTCGAGCACGTGCACCGGGTCGTGAACATCGACCAGTCGCCGATTGGACGCAACAGCCGATCGAATCCGGCCACCTATATCGGCTTCTACGACTCGATCCGTGACCTGTTTGCAACCACGCCCCTGTCGGTGGAGCGCGACTACAAACCAGGGCGATTCAGCTTCAACGTCGCCGGCGGGCGCTGCGAGGAATGCCAGGGAGAAGGGGCGATCACGACGCAGCTCTATTTCATGCCCGACGTCGAGGTTACCTGCGGGGTCTGCAAAGGCGCACGGTTCAACGCGGAAACCCTGGAGGTCACCATCCGCGGCAAGACGATCTCCGATGTGCTGAACATGTCGGTCGAAGAGGGCGTCATGTTCTTCAAGGACGAGCCCTCGATCCGCCGCAAGGTCGAAGTGCTCAACGAGCTGGGCCTTGGTTATCTCACGCTCGGGCAGTCGTCGACGACTCTCTCGGGCGGCGAAGCGCAGCGCATCAAGATCGCGACGGAACTGAGCACGCTGCAGCGCTCCAAGCACACTGTCTACATTCTCGACGAACCGACGACGGGGTTGCACCTGGCCGACATCGAACGGCTGCTCGAGTCGTTGAACCGTCTCGTCGACGCCGGCCATACCGTGCTCCTGATCGAACACCACATGGACGTGATCAAGACCGCGGATCATGTCATCGACCTCGGTCCCGAAGGCGGACATGCGGGCGGCGAGGTCGTCGTCACCGGCACGCCGGAAGAAGTGATCCGCTGCAAGGCGTCACACACCGGCAGGTTCCTGAAGCCACGGCTGCGTGCATCGGCGGCAGCGCGCTAAGATGCACGGATGAACCGCCGTCAGTTCGTGCAGGCGCTCGGTGTCGCCTCACTTGCGTCACAGTTGCCGTCCCGGAATGTCGAGGCGGCTGCGCCATCGACGTTGAAGCCGCGCAGACTCTCGGCCGGCGATACCGTCGCTCTGGTCAGTCCGGCCAGCGCGACCTTCAACACCGTCGATCTGCAGATTGCGAAGGAGTCGCTTCAAGCCCTCGGGTTCAACGTCAAGCTCGGCGAGCACCTGCTCGATCGGCACGGGTATCTGGCTGGTGAAGACAAGGCGCGCGCCGAGGACATCAACAAGGCGTTCGCCGACAAAACAGTTGCCGCCGTGCACGCGATTCGCGGCGGCTGGGGCAGCGCACGAGTGTTGCCGTACCTGGATTACGAGACGATCCGGCGCAATCCGAAGGTGCTGATTGGCTACAGCGACATCACCGCGCTGCTGCTGGCGATTCAGGGAAAGACCGGCCTGATTACCTTCCACGGCCCGATCGGACTCGGGCGCTGGGATCCATGGTCGCTCGACTACTACAAACGCGTGTTGCTCAACGGCGAGCAGGTAATCTACGCCAACAAACAGGGCATCTCCGTCGAGCGCAACAGCCTCACGCAGGTCGAGTTCCGTGTCCAGACCATCACGCCCGGCAAAGCGCGCGGCCGGCTGCTCGGCGGCAATCTGACCGTACTCACCACTATCCTCGGCTCGCCATACCTGCCCGACTGGGACGGCGCGATTCTGTTCTGCGAAGACGTGCGGGAAGATTTCTACCGCATCGATCGAATGCTGACGCAGCTGAAGCTCGCAGGCGTCCTCAGCAAGATCAGGGGCTTCGTCTTCGGCGGCTGTTCCGAGTGCGGTCCCGGCGACGGCAATTACGGCGCGCTGACACTCGAAGAGATCTTCAGCGATCACATCAAACCGCTCGCCGTGCCGGCGTGGCAGGGAGCGATGATCGGCCACGCCCAACCGCAATGGACGCTGCCGGTCGGGGCTCAAGTGGAAATCGACGCAACCGCCGGCACGATTGCGCTGCTCGAGCCCGCCGTCAGCTGACCATCATTTCGGGCACTTGCTCTGGTAGATCGACCGAATCACATCTCCCTCCTGGATCACGTCCGTGACGGCGACATCTTCGGACGCGGTCAGCCGGGCGAAGACTGTATAGTCGCCGTCCAGTCGAGGGTTGTCGACGAGGTTGATGTAGAACTGGGCGTCGCCGGTGTTGCGGCCGCGTGTCGACAGCCCGACGGTGCCGCGGGTGTTCGACGCGGAGATCTCGTCGCGCATGAATTCCCTCGCTCCTGTATACTCGTTAGCGCCGGGACTGCCGCCCTGCAGCACGAAGTTCGGGACGACGCGATGGAACGAGAGTCCGTCGTAGTAGCGATCCTTCAGTGCCAGCTTGAGAAAGCGGTCGACCGCGATCGGCGCCGCCGCGGGCAACATCGACATGTGGAACGAGCGGCCGGTGTCGAGCTGTACGGTGACGCACTGGCGCAGGTCCTTGAATTCCTGCGGCCAACCGCGAGGGTACGGCAGCGGCTCGGGGAGCGCCATCTTGCCGGATAAGCGAATGATGATCTGCGCCGCCGTTTCCGCGATCTTTGGATCGAAGTCCTTGAGCAGCGGCACGAGTTCGGTCGCATGTTCGGGTGAGGCGTGCATCGCGATCGCCTCGAGAAGAGGAAGCCGCGCGTCGCGCGAGGTCTCTTTTCCTTCCTTGGTCAACCGGTTCAAGGCACCCAGCAGCGCGCGATAGATACGCTCGCTTTTCGGCGAATCCTTGAGCAGGGTCGCGGCGGTGCGCAGCAGCTGGACGTCGTTGCGCTCCAACGCGTCCAGGATCGCGGGATCGGCATCCATCTTCTTCAGCCGCCGCCAGGGCTCGAGCGCGGCCTCTCGGACGTTGTCGTTGCTGTCGTAGACGAGCTTTTCGAGCCTCAAGAGATCGCCGGCGACCGCCGCGGCGCCAGCGGCATACATCCTCACCCACCACACGGGATGCGCGACGAATGCGCCCATCATCGGCGCCGCCCGAGCCGGCGAACGTTTGGCAAGCGCGACGAACGCATGGGTATCGCGGTGCCAGGAGCCGCTCGCCGGCGGCACGCGTACTTCCGCAGCAAGCCGCTCGGTCAGCTCCGCGTCGTCTTTGCACAGGTCTCCCAGCGCGTCGAACGCCGCGAGCGATACGTGCTGGTCGGCGTCGTGGAGCATCGGTTCGATTGGAGCGCAGCCCTGCGTGGGCGCCGTGCGCCGGACATAGGCGCGGAGCGCCTCGTAGCGCACCTGAGGCACGTCGTCGCCGAGCGCCTCGCCAATCGCCTCGAGCCTCGCGCCATCGTTCAGGCCTGCACCGCCGCCGGCGAGCGCGCTCACCGCCACGCGACGCGTCTGCCAGTGTGTGTCTTTCAGCGCAAGCCGTTCTGTTTCGACGTCGAGCGCGCGCCCGGAGTTCAAGGCGAGAAAGGCGTAGAAGCGGACTTCATCGATATCATTGCCGCTGGAGTTCGCCACCATCTTCTTCAGGCGTTCCGCCGTGTCTTCGTCGATACCCGTGACTTTGCTGTTGCGCCTCGTGAGCGACTCCAGGTTGTGTGCGTTGCTGATGTAAACGCCCCGCAGCCGGTAATCCGGTCCGGCGAAGTTGGCGATCTTGACGAGGATCTTCTCGACGTCATGGACCTGCGCCGGCCTGGTGAAGGCGATACGTGCGAGCGCGCCGGACACGTCGGTTACCTGGTCGAGCACTTGATTCGAGGTGATCGAGACGGAGCCGAGATCGAACATCCAGCCCGTGGCCGCTTCGATCAGCGCAGGATCGGCGGTGGAGTCGAAGCCGTGCAGGGACTGCGCGATCGCGTCGGCAATCCGCCCGCGGGCGATCGTGCCCCGCAGCGCGAGCAGCTGCGGGACGACACGCGGATCCTGGAGGCGGCCAAGCGCGCGGACGGCCGCCGAACGCACGTCTTGACGAGCGTTGCGATTTGCGGCGATCTGCAGCAGCGGTTCGACTCCGGCCCACGCCTTTTCGAGGTTGAGTACTTCGACCGGTTCAGCGCCCAGCGGCTGTGCCGCTTCGCGCATGGCGTCGATCGAGCCGGTGGTGCGCGGCTGCGTTTGCTGTTGCGGCGCGCCGAATGCCGCCAGCGCGACGAGCAGCGTCACCAGCAGTTTCATGCCTGCCGTTTGCCGGAATACTCCAACATCTGCGCCGTGAGGTCCAGCGGATACGAGATCACGACGTCGGTAATCTCACCGCCGCCGTCACGAACGGCTTCGAGACGCGGCTGGACGAACCCGGTGTAGGACGGCATGCGCAGGCGGTCGACCCGGGCCACGACTTCGTCGCGCAGCGCCGGATCGAAGTGCACGCCGTAGGTTTCGAACAGCGCTTTCGCCGCCGGGTAATCCCCTTCGGCCTTGATTCGCTGCACCTCGGCGAGCAGACGGCCGACGCCTTCCTGAAAGGCCTCGATGTCGGTGACGACGTAGTAGGTCTTGTTGTCGCGGCGGCGAATTTCAATCGCCTTCGAATGCGCAATCAGCCAGCTGACGATCATCTGCCGGTTGCGCATGTGGTCCTCTTCGATCTGGGAACCCTCCCGGATCCGGCGCAGCTGCACGAGCGCGTTACGCGCGTAGGCCTCGTATTCCGCGCGCACGATTTCCCGGTGATCCGCCTCGTCGACCAGCCCGAGCTCCACCAGCTTGGGGTGAGGCACGAAGTACAAGGCGACCAGATCGGCGCGCGATTCCTCGAGCGCGGAGTACTGCTCCTTCAACACGCCCTGCGGATTCCCCTGCAGGTGCTCGCCGATGCGCCCCGAGCCATGGCCGATCACCTCGTGCATCTCGGTCGTCAGCTCGCTGGCGATGCTGCTCCATTTCTCCGCTCTGTCGGCTTCCTCCGCGCTCCAGGCGAACTCCCGGCGGAACTCCGGCAGCGTCGATTTGTCGTAGGCCTGATTCGCATTGGAAAGCGAGACGGACTTGCTGCCGTGGTGCTCGCGGATCGTCTGGTCGTTGGGCAGGTTGATGCCGACGGGCGTCACCGGACCGGAATCGCCGGTTTCGATCACGACATCGATAGCATTGGCCGACACGCCGCGGACGCCCTGCTTCTTGTACTCGTCGGCCCACGGCATGCGGTCCTCGAACCACTGTGCCGATTCGGCGAGCTTGCGGATGTTCGCGGTCTTGTGCGGATTGACGTAGTAGACGAGCGCTTCCCACGCCCCCTTGGTGCCGCGCGCGTCCATGTAGACTTCGACGAAACCGTTGATGGTGTCGACGGGCGAGTCGCGAT
>JBKPSE010000154.1:0-3215 GCA_046765855.1 Acidobacteriota bacterium
TGGCGGGTTGGGAAACGACGGATTGGCAATGACGAAGCGCGGCGTCGCCGGTGGATTGGTGACCGTGACGATCAGGTTCTGCTGCACCGTGGTGCCGTAATAGAGTCCGTAGCCGCCGCGGATCGAGGTCGACGCATCGCCCAACGGATCCCAGGCGATGCCGACGCGGGGGGAGACGTTGCCGCGATCCGGGCCGTCGTAGAGCCTGCCGACGGTCGGTGCGGCATCCGTCGGATTCACGAGCGACGAGTCCCGGCCGCCGGTGTCGATCGGCATGGTCGTGGTCTCGTAGCGCAGGCCGGCGTTGAGCGTCAGCCGGCGCGTCAGCGAAAAACTGTCCTGCGCGTAGATGCCGAACAAGGTCCAGGGCCAATCACGATTGATGTCCCCTTCCGGCGGCAGGCCGACAAAGCGCGTCGGCCGGTTTTCCAGGAAGGCGCGGACGTTCGCGAAGGTGTAGATGCCCAGGCTGAACGTCGGATTGGTCATGAAGTCGCGATAGTGCTCGACCAGCGCGCCCGCCTTGAGCAGGTGCCGTCCGCGCGCGTGCGTCACGTCGTACTGGCCGCTGTAGACGTTCTGCGCGAGTCTGAGATTCGCCGAGCTCTGGGGTCCGAAACGCTGCATGCCGCCGATGTCGATGTCGCCGACCAGACCGCGTCCGGCGACGAAGGGCGGCAGGCCCGATGAGAGAATCGCCTCGACGTTCTGGCCGATGCGCGTGCGGCTGTAGCCGAATCGCGCGGTTTCCAGCGTCCGCTCCGATCGCACGTGCCGATACTCGGCGGTGAGGAACTGGTTGGTCGAGATGAATGAACGCGGAAACGCCGGATAGTCCGTCGGCAGCCGCTGCTCGCCGTCATCGTAGGTGTGGCGCACGAAGAACTGGTGTGCGCCGCTGCGGTGATAGTCGACGCGGCCCTGCACGAATGCTTCGTCGAGCCGCTGCTGAAAACCAAACGTGTGCGGGGCAAGGCCGCTGCCGATCGGGGCGCCGGTGGGCAGCGGGATCGCGGCGAGATACGGGCGGACGACGTCGCTGATCGCGACCGGTCCGTCGGGCAGCATGCCCGCGCGGGCGTTGGCATCGGGCACGAAGCTGGAGATCGTCTTGCCAAGGCGCTCGCGCAGCCCCTCGAGGGCGGCGAACGCGAACACTTGATCGCGGCGCAGCGGTCCGCCCAGCGACCCCCCGAACTGATTGCGAGTGAAGTCCGGCTTTCCGGCGACGTCGAAGTAGTTCCTCGCATCGAGTGCGTCGTTGCGATGGAACTCGAAGACGCTCCCGCGCGCGGTGTTCGTGCCCGACTTGGTCAGCACGTTCACCTGGCCGCCGTAGTTGCGGCCGAACTCGGCGCTGTAGGCATTCGATTCGACGCGGAATTCCCGGATCGCTTCCATTCCCAGCGCCGTACCGGCGGCGCTGCCGGCCGGTCCGTTGGTGAAATCGTTCTGCAGCGTGCCGTCCAGCAGGTAGACGTTGGAGCGGTAGTCCTGTCCGTTGATGCTCATCCCGAGCCCATGCGCCACGACAGACCCTCCGTCGCGTGAGGGATACGGCAGCACGCCGGGCTGAAGCAGCGCGAGGTCGGTGAAGTTCCGGCCGTTGAGCGGCAGGGTTTCGATCGCCTGCTCGCCGACCAGGAAGCTCAGCTCCGAGGTTTCCGTGTTCACGAGCGCGGCGCCGCCGGCGACGGTAATTTCTTCTTCGAGGCCGCCGACTTCCATCACCAGCGTCACTGACGCAGTTTCCGCCGTCGTCACCTGCAGATCTCGTCGCGTCAGCGCCCGGAACCCGGAGAGCTCGGCGCGAAGCTCGTATCGTCCGGCGCTGATGCCGGCGAACACGAACCTGCCGTCGGGGCCGCTGGTCGTGGTACGCGCCAGACCGGTGTCCCGGAAGCGCAGGGTCAGAGAAACGCCCGGCAGCGCCGCGCCGGACGCGTCAGTTACGGCGCCGGTCAGGGTTGCGGCCGTCTGCGCCTCCGCGGGGCTGGCACAGGGCCCATGAATGGATACGAACAGAAGCAGAAAAAGGGCGAAAGTCGCGCGTCGCACGGGAGCACTCCAGTCGGCAAAAGGAAATGATATCAGCGGCTTGCGGCCGCGCGGCGAAACGGAGGGGCGTCGGCAGTCCAAATTCCCGCGATCCGATGGGCATTTCCAGATACGGCTTTCCCAGCGTCACTGTTCTTGCGTCGGCGGCCCTGCTGGCCGGCGCGTGCGATCGTCCCGCCGCAAGCCAGAACCGCCGCGGCGCCGGCGGCCCCGCCGTCGCGGTCCGCACAACCCAGGTTCAGCGGATGACCGTGCAGCGAAAAGTGGACCTTGCCGGCACACTGCTGTCTCCCGATCAGGCGCGCGTCAGCGCCGAGGCGGCGGGCATCGTCCGCAGTGTGCTGGTGGACATCGGCCGTGAAGTCCGCGCCGGCGATCCGCTCGTTCGCCTCGACAGCCGTGAGCTTGCGCTGGCCCTGGCGCGCGCGGAAAGCGCCCTGCGGCAGACTCGTGCACAGCTCGGCATGCACGGCGGCCTCGACAGCGACTCCGCCCCTGCCGACGACGAGATCGGATCGGTGCGCAACGCTCTGGCCAACCGTGAAGACGCGCGCGCCGCCGCCGAGCGCGCCAAGGCGCTGTCGAATCGCGGCCTCATTTCACCGGTCGACCTGCAGACCGCGGAAACGCGGCTGAAGGTAGCCGAAGCGGCGTACCAGTCGGCGGTCGACAATGCGCGCGGTCAGAAGGCACTGCTCCAGGATCGGCGCGCGGCCTACGATTTGGCCGTGAAGAAGCTCAACGACGCGACCGTGCGCGCGCCAATCAGCGGCATCGTCTCCGAGCGCCTCGTTCAGGTGGGCGAGTACATCGGCGAGCGCACGCCGGTCGCCACCATCGTTCAAATTGATCCGCTGAAGCTGCGGACCGGCGTGCAGGAACGCTACGCGGGAATCATCGAGCCGGGCCTCGGCATCGAGTTCCGCGTCGAGTCGTTCGGCGACGCGGTGTTCAAGGGCAAAGTGGCACACGTCAGTCCGGCGCTCGATCAGACCATGCGCACGTTCACCGTCGAGGCGATCGTTGACAACGCCGATCGCCGCCTCAAACCGGGATTTTTCGCGAAGGGCGTCATCCTGACGCGCAAGGACGACAACGTGCTCGCCATCCCCGACAGCGCGGTGTCGACCTTCGCCGGCGTCTCGTCGGTGTATGTC
>JBKPSE010000155.1:0-3297 GCA_046765855.1 Acidobacteriota bacterium
GGTCGCGCAGCAGCATCTGCGGCGTCATCGCCAGAAACGGGATGATCAGTACCAGCAGGAACATGACGAGTTCCCCGCGGCGCCGATCGCGCAGCAGCAGATGGACGATCGACGAGCTGAGCGACGTCAGTCCCATCACGAAGAGCAGGAAGGCGAGTCCGGCGAGCAGCGCCAGCAGTGCGGCAAAGAACTTGAGCGCAACCGCGAGGCCGATTGCCACGCCGAGGACCATCGGGACCACGAGAATGATCCACGGGTCGGTGATTGCGCCCGCCATCTGGCCGACGTAGAGTCCGACACGGGGGATCGGCAGCAGCAGGAGCCGGATGATCGCGCCGCTGTCGCGCGTCGGCAGGATGATCGGGCCGACGACGGTCAGCACCAGCGCGAGCAGCAGGAAATAGCGCAGCAATTCGATCGTGAACACCCACTGTCCCGTGCCCAGTCCAAATCCGGCGGCCATGCCGGCGACGAGCAACGCGAGGCTCGAGGGGATGAGCAGGACGAGCGTAATGATCGGGCCGAGCTTTTCCGTGGCTACCGAGAAGCGCTCGAGCGTGTCGCGCGCTCCGGTGCGTTCGAGCGAGTTCATCAACACTCGCCAGCGCATCCACATGAACGCGCGAAAAATGCGAGCCATCGTCAGAGCCAGTGAATGTCGGCCGCCGGCTTCTCGCCGCCAACCAGCTCGATGAAGAGCTCCTCCAGCGTGCCGGTGCCGTGCGCACCGGCGCGCACCTCGTCGATGCGCCCCTGGGCCACGAGACGGCCGTTGGCGATCACGCCGATGTGCGTGGACAGCCGCTCGACGATCTCGAGGATGTGCGAGGTGAGGAACACGGTGCCGCCGCGCGCCACGAACGAGTGCAGCAGATCCTTGATCTGGCGCGAGGCCACCGCATCGATGCCCTCGAATGGTTCGTCGAGAAAGAGCAGCCGCGGTGCGGGCAGCAGCGCCGCGGCGAGCGACAGCTTTTTTCGCATCCCGTGCGAGAAGTCCGCCACCAGCGTCGTCGCCGCACTGGTCAGGTCCATCAACGACAGGAGGTCAGCGGCGCGCGCGGCAATCGTTTCGCGCGGAATGCCATGCACCTGGCCGACGAAGCTCAACGTTTCCTGCGCGGTGAGACGATCGAACAAGGCGAGATCTTCGGGGACGACGCCGACGCGGCGCTTGATTTCGACCGGGTTGGCCACGGCGTCGAGTTCGAGGATGCGAATCTCGCCGGCGCTCGGCCGCAGCAGGCCGGTCAGGCACTTGATCGTCGTCGACTTGCCGGCGCCGTTTGGTCCGAGGAAGCCGTAGAAGCTTCCCGCCGGCACGCGCAAATCGATGCCGTCGACCGCACGCTTCGATCCGAACGTGCGCGCGAGGCCGCGCGTCTCGACGGCGAATTCCATCAGCACGGATTGTATGTCAGCATGACCGTATGAACCGCCTGGCGCGCGAGCGCAGCCCTTACCTTCTGCAGCATGCCGCCAATCCGGTCGACTGGTACCCGTGGGGGGAGGAAGCGTTCGAGAAAGCGCGTCGCGAGAATAAGCCGATCTTTCTCTCGGTCGGCTACTCGACCTGCCACTGGTGCCATGTCATGGAGCACGAGTCGTTCGAGAACGAGGAAGTGGCGGCGGCACTGAATGCCGATTTCGTTTCGATCAAGGTCGATCGCGAAGAACGTCCGGACGTCGATCGCGTCTACATGTCGTTCGTGCAGTCGACGACTGGATCGGGCGGCTGGCCGATGACGGTGATGCTGACGCCCGACTTGAAGCCGTTCTTCGGCGGCACGTATTTCCCGCCGACATCGAAATGGGGAAGGCCCGGCTTCCTCGACCTGCTGGGTGAGATCACGCGCGTCTGGAAGAACGATCGCGCGCGCGTCGACTTCGCCGCAGCGGAACTGTTCGATCGCTTGAAAGCGGTGACCGGATCCGACGGACGCGCGCGTGCCGAATCGGCGGTGGCGCCCGCGGAAACGCTGACCGAGGCGGTCGAGCAGTACCAGACCGCGTTCGATCGCCGTCACGGCGGCTTCGGCGAGTCGCCGAAGTTTCCGCGCCCATCCGAGCTGCTGTTCCTGCTGCGCGAGCATGCGCGCACGGGGGCGCAGCCGCCGCTCTACATGACGGTCGAGACGCTCCGCGCGATGGCGCTTGGCGGCATGCGCGATCACGTCGGAGGCGGCTTTCATCGCTATTCTGTCGACGCGCGCTGGCGGGTGCCGCATTTCGAGAAGATGCTGTACGACCAGGCGCAGCTCGTCATCGCATATCTCGAAGCCTCGCAGGCGGCGGGCAACGAGCTCTTCGCCGCGGTCGCGGAGGACACGCTCGCCTACGTGCTGCGCGACATGCGCCACCCCTCGGGCGGTTTCTATTCCGCCGAAGACGCCGACAGCGAGCCGCCCGAAGGCGGACCGAAGCGTGAAGGCGCGTTCTATGTGTGGACGGATGCAGAGATCGGTGCGCTGCTCGGCCAGGACGCCGACGTCGTGCGGCGCCGGTTCGGCATCGAGCCGGATGGCAACGCGCCGGAGGATCCGCACGGAGAGTTCACCGGACAGAACCTCCTCTATACCGCCGCGCCCGTCGAGGAAATCGCCGCGGCGACCGGACGTTCCGAACAGAGCGTCGTCGAAGCGCTCGGCCGCGCGCGGCAGGCGCTGTTCGAGGCGCGCGCCAGGCGGCCGCGACCGCACCTCGACGACAAGGTGCTGACCTCCTGGAATGGGATGATGATCGCGGCGTTCGCGCGCGCGGGGCGGGTCCTGCCGGCGCGCCCGCAGGCACGCGAGTGGCTCGGCGCGGCACGCGATGCGGCACGGTTCATCCGAGGCACGATGTGGCACGCCGAAAGCGGCACGCTGCTGCGGCGATGGCGCGACGGCGATGCGTCGATCGACGGCTACGCAGAAGACTACGCCTGTCTGATCTGGGGCCTGCTCGAACTGTTCCAGGCGGACGGCGACGCCGAGTGGCTGGCGTGGGCGCGCGAGCTGCAGGCGCGGCAGGACGAGCGCTTCTGGGACGCCTCTGAAGGCGGCTGGTTCAGCACCACCGGCCGCGATCCCTCCGTCCTCTTGCGACTCAAGGAGGATTACGACGGGGCCGAACCTTCGGCAAGCTCGATCTCGGTGCTCAACCTGCTGACGCTGGCGCATCTCGTCGAGGATGACGACGCCCGGGCAAAAGTGGAGCGAACGCTCGGGCGCTACGGCGAGCGGGCGGGGCGCGCCGCGCGAGTCATCCCGATGATGCTCGCAGGTCTGTCGATGTGGCACGCCGGCTCCTCGCAGG
>JBKPSE010000156.1:0-4079 GCA_046765855.1 Acidobacteriota bacterium
GCTACGTGATCCCCGAGTTCGAGCTGTCGGACGACGACTGGCGTGCGTGGCGGCAGCTGCCGCGCACCAAGCGTCCGATCCGGGCGCTCGAGAAGATGTGGCGCGCGATGCTCGAGTTCGTCGGCGCGGCCAAGAGGGACCTGCTGTTCGAAGAAGCGTTCGCGATGCGGCTGGTGCGGCTGCTGCAGGTGCCAGTCGAGGAGCATCCGTTCGTGCTCGCGGCCAAGGCTGAGGAGCGTCGACGGGCGCGGCCCACCTATCGCGCGAGGATTGCTGTCGCGCCGTTGCCGGCGCAGGCGAGTCCAGGCGCGCCGCTGGTGGCGAGGCTGACACTCACCAACACCGGCACGGTTCGCTGGCCTGCGGGAAGCGACGGCGCCACCGGACAAGTGCGCCTCGGTATCCAGTTGCTCTCCAGCGAAGGGCGGGTCGTCGAAAAAGACTTCGTTCGTGCTGCGCTGCCGAACGACGTGGATCCCGGTGCGTCCATTCAGGCAGTCGCGCATTTCGAGGCGCCGTCCCAGCCGGGAGACTACAAGGTGAAGTTCGATCTCGTCGCCGAGGGGGTGACCTGGTTCGAGCCGGCGGGGACGAAGTCCGAAGTCCGCGATCTTCGCGTCCTCAGCGGATAACGCGCGAGCCCAATAATCAAAACTGGGACAGGTCTCGTTTCCGAAACCGGGACTGTCCCAGTTTTGCCACCGGGAGATACAGCTAAAACTGGGACAGGTCTCGTTTTTGTGTTCAGAGGCGGACAAAAACGAGACCTGTCCCAGTTTTCGGAGTTACGTAGTGAGGACGACCTTGCCGATGTTCGAGCGGTTCTGGATGAAGCGGTGTGCGTCGCCGGCGGATTCGAGGGGAAACGTGCGCGCGACGATGGGGACGAGGCGTCCGGCGCCGAGCTCCGTCAGCACCAGATCCATGAGCGGCTGCAATTGCTTCCGCTCTTCCCAGAGATGTCCGACATTCAGGCCGAACACGCCACGGTTGCGATTGATCAGCGACAGCGGCGCGAACGACTTCATCTCCCACCACGACCGCAGCACGCGCCAGGTGCTGCGCCGCTCGCCGGACATGGACGAGATGCCCAGCATCACCAGTCGCCCTAGCGGCGCCAGCATGCGGTAGCTGACGCCGAAACTCCCGCCGCCGATCGGATCGAGGACCACATCGACGCCACGTCCCCTGGTCAGCCGCGTTATTTCCTTCTCGACGTCAGCATGACGATAGTCAATCGCATGATCGACGCCGAAGCTGCGCAGCGCATCGTGCTTGCCGGCGGACGCCGTCCCGATCACCGTCGCGCGCCGCAGCCGCGCCAGCTGCGTCGCCGCAATCCCGACGCCGCCGCCAGCGTTGTGAACGAGAACCGTTTCGCCGGCGCGAATCGCCGCCATGCGATACAAGGCGATCGCCGCCGTCAGATACGTCACCGGAACCGCGGCCGCTTCGGCATCGCTCAAACGATCGGGGAATCGATAGACCTGCACTGCGGGAACGACGACGCAGTCCGAATAGCCGCCGAACCGCGTCAGCGCTACGACGCGATCGCCGCCGTGCGCGGATGTCACGCCGGAACCGACGGCGTCGACGACGCCGGCCACTTCGTAACCGACGACGACGGGTGGACGGGGCGCGTCCGGATAGAGGCCGATGCGGGCGAGAATATCTGCGAAATTGACGCCGGCTGCCCGGACGCGGATGCGGACTTCCCCCTCGCCCGGAACGGGATCGGGAGCCTCACGGACCTCGAAGACCTCCGGGCCGCCGTGGCGTGGGATCACCACCTGCCGCATGCCGGCGGAGCGTACTACGTCGCGAGCAGGGCGAGTAGCGCTTTCTGGGTATGAAGCCGGTTCTCCGACTGATCGAACACGACTGACGCCGGTGAGTCGATCACGTCGTCGGTGACCTCGTGGCCGCGGTGCGCCGGCAGGCAATGCATGAACAGCGCGTCCTCCGGCGCTCGCGCCATCAATGCCGCGTTGACTTGGTACGGCAGAAACAACTGCTCCCGCTTCGCGGCTTCGCTTTCCTGACCCATCGACGCCCATACGTCGGTGTAGACGGCATCTGCGGCAGCGACAGCTTCAATCGGGTCGTTGGTGATGCGGACACCGCCGCCGAAGCGCGCCACTCGCATCACCGCCTCGCGCACGCGCTCAGGGAGCTCGTAGCCTTGCGGCGATGCGACGATCACGGTGCCGCCGAGCATGGCGGCCGCCTGCGCGAGCGAAACTGCGACGTTGTTGCCGTCGCCAACGAAGGCGATGGTGCGATGACGCAGCGTTCCCCACCGCTCGATCAACGTCAGGCAGTCGGCAAGCGCCTGGCAGGGATGCTCTTCGTCGGTCAGCGCGTTGACGACGCGCAGCGCCGGTGCCGCGGCGGCGAAGCGCTCGAGGCGTTCCTGCGCGAACGTACGGACGACGGCGCCGAACACCCAGCGCTCGAGATTGCGCGCCACATCCTCGATCGATTCCCGGCCGCCGAACGCGACGTCCGCGGTCGGCTCGAGCACGTCGCCTCCCAGCTCGCGAACCGCGATCATGAACGTCGACCTGGTGCGCAGCGACGGTTTGTCGAACAGGAGCGCGATGTGTCGTCCGGCGAGCGGTGTCGCATGCGCCCGATTGGCGCCGCGAGCCGCCTTCATCGTCGCCGCCAGCGCGAGACAGGTCTCGAGCTCGCTGTGCGTCAGATCGAGGACGGACAGGAATTGCGACGGCTGCCATGTCGCCGGCTGGATGCTGTGGAGACTCATGTTCGATACTCCGCGTTGATCTTCACGTAGTCAGCGCTCAGGTCGCAGGTCCACATGCGCGCTGCGCCGCTTCCACCAGTCCCGAGGTCGACGTGCAGCGCCACGTCAGGCTGCTGCAGATGCCTGGAAGCCGTCTCCGCCCGTTCGTCGAACGGCCGACCGCCGGCGAAGAGTTCGACGTCGCCGATGCGCACTCGCGCGCGCTCGAGGTTGAAGTCGACACCGGCGCGCCCGGCGACCGCGACCAGGCGGCCCCAGTTCGGATCGGCGCCGTGCACCGCCGTCTTCACCAGCGGTGAGTTCGCGATCGCCCGCGCCGCTCGCTTCGCCTCGACGGGGGTTCGTCCGCCGGTCACGTCGACCGTCACCAGTTTGGTCGCCCCTTCACCGCCGCGGACGATGCCGATCGCGAGCGGCTCGCAGACCTGACGGAGCGCTTCGACGAGCACGTCGAACTCCCGTTCGCCGAGCGTCACGCCGCTGGCGCCGTTTGCGAGCGCGAACACGCAGTCGTTGGTCGAGCACTCGCCGTCAACGGTGATGGCGTTGAACGTCACGTCAGTGACGGCCGTCAACGCACGCTGAAGCAACGCCGGCTCGACCGCCGCATCCGTCGTAATCACCGCCAGCATGGTCGCCATCAGCGGCTCGATCATTCCCGACCCCTTGGCGATGCCGCCGACCCGGAAGGTTCCCGCAGCCGTGCTGACTTCGACCGCCGCCTCCTTGGGAAACGGATCGGTGGTCATGATCGCGCGCGCGGCGAGCGCGGAGCCGTCGCGCGATGCGCCCTTCGCCGCGGCGGCAATGCCCGCGCGCACGCGAGCGCCGTCCAACCTGACGCCGATCACGCCCGTCGACGCGATCAACGCGTGGGACGCGGGCGCGCCACACTCGCTCGCAGCCGCATCGGCCATCTCTTCGGCGACGGCATGCCCATCGGGGCCGGTGCAGGCGTTGGCGCAGCCGCTATTGATCGCGATCACACGAGCGCGGCCGCCCGACGCCTGCAGTCTCGCCTTCGACACGAGCACCGGCGCCGCCTGCGCCTTATTGGTCGTGAAAACAGCCGCCGCCGCCGCCGGCATGTCGCTCACGATCAGTGCGAGATCGAGATTGCCGTTCTTCTTGATTCCGCACGCGACGCCAGTCGCACGGAATCCCGCCGGCGCCGAGACGCTGCCGCCAATCGAGGCGACGGCCGGATTGACCACGGTCATGCGGTCACGGGCAGCAGGCGCAGCCGCTCGACGCTCGCGCGCGGCGCCGCCACGGCGCGCGACGGCGGCGCGGTCTGCTCGAGGCGCAGCCC
>JBKPSE010000157.1:0-7851 GCA_046765855.1 Acidobacteriota bacterium
AACACCGCCTTATCGGGGACCGGCGTCGCCAGGACCAGCACCTGCCGCGCGTAGATGTAGGCCAGCGGCAGCGCGAGCACGTGCACGTCCGATCCCGCATTTCGCGATTCGACGATCAACAGGTCGTCCTCATGCACCTGCTGCGCGAGCGCCTCCAGTTTGGCGATGATGCCCGCGTACTCGACGTGCTCGACCACGGGCCGTGCGGCGCGGACGTAGCTGAAGGCGAGCAGCGTCAGGAACACGGCGCCGATCGGACCGCGAATCGCGCGGGTGAGAAGCAGCCGTCCGCGTACTCCGGTCAGCGCCGCTGCACACACGAGCAGAAGAGCACCGGGCATAATCACCGGCACGAACCGCCGCGCCATCCAGAAGTGTTCGGGCCAGATGCGAATCTTGTAGAAGAAGAAAACGGAGAATGCGGTCAGCGTCAGCAGGAATGCCGGATCGCGCCAGAACAGCCGCCGCGCCACGAGCGCGTAGCCGATCAGCGCCGCGATCAGCGCTGGAACGGTGAAGTAGAAGTTCGCGAACGTGCGCAGCGCGTGCGCGTCGTAATCCGTCAGTCTGCCGCCGGGCTGGCGGAACAGGAACGCGTAGGCGGCGAGAGCGACGACAATCAGCGTCAACACCGTTGGCAGCCTCGTGAGAAGGCGCTGCCGCGCCGCCGGCGAACGGTGCGCCGCGGCCGCTGACGCGAGGACGCCAATTCCCAGGGCGGCGAAGGCGCCGAACTGCCACGCCGGCAGCTGTGTCAGAAAGAAGAGCGGCACCTCGACGTAGGCGCGCAACGGACCGGTGTAATACCAGAGAGCCACCGCGGCCGATGCCGCCAGTGGCAGCCAGAAGGTCCAGTACAAGCGCTGGCCGACGGCGTAGCCCAGGACCACCGCCGCCGCGACCGCTCCTGCAGCCACGACCGCATCGAGCCGGAGGAACAGCAGCAGTCCGAGCAGCGCGCCTGCAACCGGCGCAAAGAATCCATCCTCGTCGACGTGCGCGCGCGCGCTCGCCAGAATCGCTGCGAACAGCACGCCCTGCATGACCATGTCCGTGTTCGGGTAACGCGCGAACCAGACCTGGACGACGTTGAGCGATAGCAGCAGCGCGGCCGCCGCCGCGGCGGGCCGTCCAAATAGCCGCGCCCCAAGGAAGTAGACCGACACCAGTCCGAACGCGCCCCAGAAGACGACGGTGCTGCGCGCGCCGCTCAGCCCTCCGAGCGCGTAGCCCAGCGCAATCGACGCGGGAAACGCATGCGGGAACTGACCGACGACCGACCCGCGGTCGGGATCGAGGACGTAGAACCCCATGAAGCGCGGCGCCAGATAATCCGCCGCAGAACGACCCGTCGGCATGAACAGGTCGCGCGCGAAATCCGGAATCGCCGCAACCACCGGTTCGTCGACCACGATCGCGCCGCGCTGCGCAATCTGGATTCCTTCGTTCATGTAGACGCCCGGATCCCTCCCGCCGATGACGTACTCGAAAGGCGGCGAGAATCGCCACCACGCGACGAGGGCGAGCGCGATCGGGATTGCCGCCGCGACACCCGGACGGCGCGCCGCCGCACCGAGCCGCAGATCGAACCGCGCGAGCGCCGCGACTGCCGCCGTGAGCGCAAGCTCCGCGATCAGCAGCCGCTTGAAGCTGTAGCGATGCAGCACCGCCATCCCGAGCACCAGAATGATCGACAGCGACGTGCTCAGGACGATCGCCCAGAACGCTCGCTCCTCTGCCGGCAGTGCTGCGCGGCGCGAACGATCGCCAACCGGCAGCCGGAAAAGGACGGCGCCTGGAAGCCAGCCGACGACGATCGCGCTCAGCAGCGACAGAGCAGGCATCAGAACTGGAAGTAGATGAAGTCGGAGCCGCCGAAATTTCCGAACAGGAGGATCAGGTACGCCGTCGCGACGTAGATCGTGTAGCGCAGCGCCGGCGCCAGCCGCGGCACCACGAGGACGTCATCCGCCAGAGCCTCGCGGATGTGAACGATCAAAAGCGGCAGCGTGTATAGGAGCAAGGGTATCAGCAGTCCGGTGACGTCGATCGCCCGTGGCGAGAATTCCTCGACGAGACTGCGGGTCAAACGGCGCAACGCCGCAAACGATGGCGCCCTGAAGATCAACCATCCATAACAGGTGAGATGGAACATCACCAGCCACGCGAGCGTGCGCGCCACGACGCCGTCGCGCCGCTGCGACAGCGCGGCGAAGAAGGGTTCGAACGGGCGGTACAGCATCAACAGAACGCCCTGGTAGCAGCCCCACAACACGAACGTCCACGCCGCTCCGTGCCACAGTCCGCCGAGCAGCATCGTGATCATCAGGTTGCGCCGCGTCCGCCACGCGGATCCTCGGCTGCCCCCGAGCGGAATATACAGATAGTCGCGCAGCCAGGTGGACAGGCTGATGTGCCAGTGGCGCCAGAAGGCTTGCGGCGTCAGCACGAGATACGGGAAGCGGAAGTTCTCGATCAGCTCGATGCCCATCCACTTGGACGTGCCGCGCGCGATGTTGGAATAACCGGCGAAGTCGCCGTAGATCTGGAACGCAAAGGCATAGGTCCCGAGCAGTACATTGATTCCCGCGTGATGCGCGTCAGGAGCGAAGACGTGCGAGGCGAGCGGCGCCAGATTGTCCGCGACGAAAATCTTCTGGAAGAACCCCCACGCGATCAGCCACGCGCCTTCGCGCATCTGCGCGCGTGAGATGTGGCGGGGCCGCGCGATCTGCGGCTGCAGTGCGGTCGCGCGCAGAATCGGGCCGGCGACGAGATGCGGAAAGTAGGCGACGAAGACGGCGAAGTCGATGAAGTTGCGCGTCGGCTCGATCTCGCGTCGATAGACGTCGATCACGTAGCTCATGGTGACGAAGGTGTAGAACGAGATGCCGATCGGCAGCAGCACTCGCATCGTCACGTAATCGAGACGCCAGCCGACGGTCGCGAACAGCGCCTGCAGGTTGTCGGCGAAAAAGTTGAAGTACTTGAAGAATCCGAGCAGCAGCAGGTTGAAGCTGATGCTCAGCCACATCACGGCGCGTCGCCGGCGGCTGTCCTGCAGCGTACCGAGGATGCGGCCGCAGCTGTAATCGACGATGGTCGACCCGGCCAGCAGCGCCAGGAAGCGGTAGTCCCACGCTGCGTAGAAGTAGTAGCTCGCAAACAGCAGCAGCCAGTTCTGCGCCCGGTGCGCCGTGTGTTGGCCGAGTGCGGCAGGAAACGCACGATAGAGCGCGTAGACGGCGATGAAGAACCAGACGAACTGCAGCGAGTTGAAGACCACTGGCTAGAGACCCTGTCGCAGGATGAACGCCTCGAGCGCCGCGGCCACGACCTGATGTCCACGCGGAGTCAGGTGCACCGTCTGCTGAAAGAACACATCCGGACCGGGGAGCGCGCCTCGCAATGCCGGCAACGCATCGAATCGCGGCAGCGGCAGCGCCGAAAGCTCCCTGGCGAACCGTTCCGTGGCCGCATCGCGAACAAGCTTTCCGCCCGCGCCTTCCACCGCCTCCTTCAAATGCCCGTAATCGGCGTCGTCGACCTGAAAGCGCGCCGGCATGAGCATGATCATCGTCTGTGCGCCGGCAGCACGAGCTTCGCCGGCGATCGTCTCGATGCATTCGCGGGTGATGCGAATGCCCTCGGCGATACGCGGCGCGGGATGCTCGGCGTACGACTGTAAGGGCGGTTCGGGCGGCGAGAGCCAGTTGGAGAGCCGGCCGGTGACCGACACCACGCGCAACCTGATGATCTGCAGCACCATGCTGCGCCGGACGATGCGGCGCAGGCGCGTGACGAACGATTCGGAAAGGGCTTCGGCCGTCGGCCGTGCTTTTCCCTTCAGCCGCGGCGCCGATGCCACAGCCTCCTCGGCGTCGTTGCCAACGAAGACCGTCGCGATGACCAGGTCCGGTTCGAAGGTGCGCGCGATCTGACGGTAGAACAGGAGCTCCTCGACCGGCCCGTAGCCCTGGACGCCGGCGTTGATGACGCGATAGCGCACGCCGGTTGCCGCACGGTTCAGACGCTCCTCGAGGAGGTGCACGAACGTCTGCCGCCGGTCGACTTGCACCGACATCACCAGTGAATCTCCGAGCACGACGATGCGGCGCTCGTTGCGCGGCTTGGGGCCGATGTGCTCGTCCTCTCGCACGCCTTGATCGTTGACGGCGATCTGGGTATCGAACTCCGCGGTCGCAAAGCGGACGCGGGCGCCCGGACGAAGCCGGTAGCCGATCACGGGATCCGGAATGAAGAGCGCCTGAAAGGCGGGCGCCGCTTCCGAATGTCCCCAGACTCGCAGTGCCGCCTCGAACAGCGCGAACTGCGCGGCGGCGATGGCGAGGATCAGCAGCGCGCGCCGGAGACGCATCAGGCGACGGCGTGTGCCTGAAGCGCGGCCGCAACCTCGTCGATCGCCTGTGTCGACATGCCGGGATGCAGGGGCAGCGACAGAACCTGCTCGCAGATGCGGTCCGCCACGGGACACGCCCCGGGATTCTCAGAGGCGACGGCCGGTTGCCGCGTGATGGGCACCGGATAGTGGATGAGCGTCTCGACGCCGCGCGATTTGAGAGACGCCTGCAGCGCTGCGCGATCCGGGCTCAATACCGGAAACAAGTGATAGACGTGGCCGGCATCGTACTCCGCAGGAATGGTGACCGGGGCGCCCCACAACTGCGCGCGATAGCGTTTGGCGAGGGTGCGCCGCTCTTCGGTCCACCGCGGCAGCCAGCGAAGACGCGCGCCGAGGACTGCTGCCTGCAGCTCATCGAGACGCGTGTTGACGCCGAATTCGGCGTGATGGTACTTGCCAGTCTGCCCGCCGTTGCGCAGCCGTTTCAGCCTGGCGGCAAGCGCCGGATCGGCGACGGTGATCGCACCACCGTCGCCGAGAGCGCCGAGATTCTTGGTCGGATAGAAGCTGTAGGCGGCGGCGGCGCCGAACGAGCCGACGGGCCGTCCGTCGCACGTCGCGAGATGCGCCTGGCAGCAGTCTTCGACGATCGCGATCCGATGCCGTTCGGCAACGCGCGCGAGCGCTCGCATGTCTGCGGGCTGCCCGTAGAGATGCACGGGCATGATTGCCCTCGTGCGCGGCGTCACTGCTGCGTCCGCGGCGCGCGGATCCAGCGTCAACCGGTCGGGGTCGATGTCGGCGAACACCGGACGTGCACCAGCCATCATGATGGCGAGCGCCGTATAGGCGGCGGACAGAGGCGCCGTGATCACCTCGTCCCCCGCTCCGATGCCGAGCGCGCGCAGCGCCAACGCCAACGCATCGGTTCCCGTGCCGACGCCAATCGCATGCGGCGCTCCGGTTGCGGCGGCGAATTCCTGTTCGAAGGCCTCGAGCTCCGGCCCGAGGACGAACCAGCCGCGCGTCAGCACGCGCTCGATTGCCGCGCGTACATCAGCGGCGTCCGGCCCGGGCTTGAGATCGAGAAAGGGAATCACGCGTGTCCGACGTAATGGGCGAGGTTGCCGCGATAAAAGGACACCGTCCGTTCCAGACCGTCGCGCAGACGTACGGCGGGGAGCCATCCGGCGGTCGCCCGGAACTTGGACGAATCGGAATAGAAGCTGCCGATATCGATGCGTTGCTTGTCCGCAGGCCAGGCGACGTATTTCATACATCCAGTGCCCGTGACCTCGAGCAGCATCCGCACCAGATCGCGGTGCGCGATCGGCTCGCTGCCGCCTACGTTGAACACTTCGCCGTCGCAGCTGTCGCTCGCACCCGCGCGCAGGAAGGCGTCCGCTGCGTCATCGACGAATACGAAGTCTCGCAGCTGCCCGCCGTCGCCGTAGATCTCGATCTCCCGTCCCTCGATCGCGAGGCGGATGAACCAGCCGATGAACCCCTGCCGGTTGTGCTTGATCAGCTGTCGCGGGCCGTAGACGTTGGTCAGGCGCAGCGAACACGCGCGCACCCCGAACGCGTTGTTATAGAGAAGATGGTAGTACTCGCCGGCAGCCTTGTTGACGCCATTGACGTCGATCGGGCGCACCAGGTGAGACTCGTCCACCGGCAGACGATCGGGCTTGCCATAGATCTGGCGCGTGCCCGCGAACACCACCTTCACCGCGGGATTCAACTTGCGGCACGCTTCGAGCATCGACAGCTGGGCGCGGCAGTTGATGTCGAGATCGGTGAACGGATCCCGCATGCTGTCGATATGGCTTACCTGGCCGGCGAGGTTGAAGATGATTTCGCGATCCTTCACCAGGACGGCCATCGTGCTTTCGTTGCGAATGTCGGAGATGTTGACCCGGATGCGGTCTTCGAGCCCGGCGATGTTGTGAAGATTGCCGCCATGGTCGGGGATCATCGCGTCGACCAGCAGAACATCCGCGTTCAGGTCGACCAGCTGTCGCGCGAGGTTGCTGCCGATGAAGCCCAGCCCTCCGGTAATCAGCACGCGCCGATTCGCGTAGAAGGCGCGGTAATCAGCGGGCATTCGGCTCGCGCGCGACGCTGGCAGCCGGCTTGAGGTGCTCGCGGCGGACGACCAGCGCGAACCACAGCTTGTAGACGTCGACCGCCGTACGCAGGAGCCGCTGGAAATTGAAGAACTGCGACCTGCCGTAGGCGCGGTGGTAGTGATGGACCGGCACTTCGGCGATGCGGAATCCGGCGTCGGTGATCTTCTTCATCATTTCGAGACAAATCACGCCGCTGTTCTTCTCGAGATGAACGGTGCTGAAGATGGCGCGGCGCATCATCCGGAAATCGCAATCGACATCCCGCACCCGCAGTCCGAACAGCAGCTTCACGGTGTGGTGGTAAATGCGTCCGATGATGATCCGGTGCAGCGGGTCGGAGCGGCTGATCTTGTAGCCGTTGACCACGTCGACGTCGCTGTCGAACCGCCGCCACAACACTTCCATCTCCGCCGGATCGTATTGCGCGTCGCCGTCGGTGTAGAAGACGAGGTCACGCGTGGCGGTTGCGAAACCTGTGCGCAGCGCGCCTCCGTAGCCGCGATTGCGCTCGTGATGAACCACCCGCACTTCCTTGTAGTTGCGAGCCAGCTCCTCGAGAATCTCCGCCGTGTTGTCGGCGCTGCCATCGTTGACCACGATCACTTCGAAATCCGGAGTCAGCTTGCGGGCGGTGCGCAGCGCAGTGATCACGAGACTCGCGATCGTCCCGCTGTCGTTGTATGCGGGAAAGAAAACGCTCAGACCCTTCTCGGGTCCTTTGGCTGCCATTGGAACAACGCTAAATCTTATCGGGTGAGTGAGTTGAAGGCAAGCGCGCGATCGTAGGCGGCCTCGAGCCGTGCCGCCGTCGCCACGACTGGTGTGCCCGACGCGAGGGCTTCGAGGACGGTGTTGGGGAGGCCGTCGACGTTGCCGCTGGCGTCGCGCACCGATGGCACGGCAATGACGTCGGCCGCCGCGAACCAGTCGGCGACATCGCTGTGGGTCACGTTGCCGAGAAAATGCACGCGGCTCGCGACGCCGGCGTCCGCGGCCCGCTCCCGCAGCTCTCGATCGAGGTCGCCGCTGCCGGCAATTGCCAGGTGCGCGGCAGGAATCTGCGCCAGCGCCGCGATCAGGTATTCGAAGCCTTTCTTGCGCACGAGCCTCCCGGCGGCAACGATGAGCGCGACGTCATTGGCGATGCCGGCTTGCGCGCGCAGCGCCGCACGGATGGCCGGCGCCGGCTTGAATCGTGACGCGTCGACGCCGTAGGGGACGACGTCCATCCGAGTCGCGTCCGCGCCGAGTGCGATCGCGCGGCGGGCGAGATCGTCGCTGCACGCCGTCACCATCCCCGCGCGCGCGAACACGCGTTGTGCCGCGGCTCGCGCGCCCGGCGTCCGCTCGGCCACGAAG
>JBKPSE010000158.1:0-3747 GCA_046765855.1 Acidobacteriota bacterium
TGCGGCAGAACCGCGTCCGCCGCGGCTTGCCCATCCCCTTCGAGCGCCGTCGCCCCGGCCATGACGTGAATCGCGTTCACGAAGAACTCCGACGTGATGCGCGCCTCGCGCTTGTCCTTGCCGAAGCCGAAGAGACCGAGCCCCGGAATCACGACGACCGACGGATTGCTGTCGCGCAGCGCCGGCGACGAGGGCTCGGCGAACGCCCTGTAGTAGGCGGCGTAGGCGTCGCGGTACTGCACGATGCGCTCGTCGATGCGCGCGCGCAGCGCGGCGGCGTCTTCCGCGGCCGGAT
Source organism: Acidobacteriota bacterium (assembly GCA_046765855.1). Classification (GTDB taxonomy): domain Bacteria; phylum Acidobacteriota; class Vicinamibacteria; order Vicinamibacterales; family 2-12-FULL-66-21; genus JAICSD01. Next base: position 296 of record JBKPSE010000158.1, read on the forward strand.
CCCACGGCACGAACATCGGCGAGATCCGCGTGCGCAGGAAGTGATCGGGACAGCTCGTGCCAAGTCCGCACAGCTCTTCCGCCCACATCGAATTGGCGAACTCCAGCGCGTCCGCTGAAAAGTCATAGTGGCCGATCACCCGCCGGTTGCTGGAGACGGCTCCACGCAAGTGCGGGAACAACTCCGCGGCGGCCGCCTCGCGATTGGCGACCGTGCCGGTTATCGCCGCGCCCCCGAAGCGGGGACGGTTGGCCCGCTTCTCGTGCTGCTGGATGAACTCCCCCATCTGGTCGATGGTGCGTAGACTGTTCAAGTAACAGTCGCGGTGAGTATTGCCCCAGGTGAACAGCCCGTGTCCCCCGAGGATGATGCCGTCGCAGCCGGGATTGGTGTCGACCGCGCGCTTCAACATCAGCGCCAGCTCGAAGCCCGGACGCTGCCACGGCAGCCAGACGATGCGGCGGCCGTAGCGCTTGTTGAACTCCTCGAGCTTCTCGGCGCCGTTGGCGCTCGCCGCCAGCGCAATCGCCCAGTCGGGATGCAGGTGATCGACATGCGGAAACGGCAGGAAGGCGTGGAGCGGCGTATCGATCGACGCGGCGACGCGGTTCTCGCCGAACGCGCACAGCGGGTAGAACGCGACCATCTCGTCTTCGTGCGCTTCGCCGCGATAGCGCGCGATCAGCGCTTCGAGCTTGTCGAGATAGAGGATCGCGAATCCGCTCGCGGCGATCGAGCGCAGGTCGCCGCCGCTGCCCTTCACTGCCATCACCCGGCGCGGCTCGCCGGTAAGCGGATCCGGCAGATCGAACTTCGAGCTGGTGTTGCCGCCGCCGAAGTTGGTGATGCGCAGGTCTTCGCCGAGCAGGTTCGAACGGTATTGCAGCAGCCGCAGCTCGTCGTTCGCGAGGCTGGCCGCCCGGCGCTCGTCCCAGAGATTCTGCAACAGCGTGGTTTCTTTCGTCGACGACTCAGACACAGGTGAGCTCCACGTAATCCCGGAATCGCGGGTAGTGCGCGTTCCAGCGTTCGGCGGCCGCGGATTCGAAGCGCTCGGGCGGAAACGACCGTTCGATGATCTGCCGCGCCTCGGCCAGGGTGCCGACGGTCCCGGTGGCGAGCATCTGCATCGCGATGTTGCCGAGCGCCGTGGCTTCGACCGGCCCCGCCAGCACCGTGCGTCCCGTCGCATCGGCGGTGAACTGATTCAGCAGACGGTTGCGCGATCCGCCGCCGACGATCTGCACTTCGCTGATCCGCGTGCCGGTCAGCTCTTCGAGAAGGTCGAGCACGAAGCGGTACTTGAAGGCAAGGCTCTCGAGGATCGCGCGCGTGAACGAGGCCGGACCGTCCGGCTGCGGCTGGGAGGTGCGGCGGCAGTAGTCCGCGATCGCCCCGGACATGTCGGCCGGATGCAGGAATGACGGGTCGTCGGGATCGAACAGCGACGCGAACGCGAGGCGCTCGTCCGCGGCGGCGGCGGTCAGTTCTTCATAGTCGAAGCGGCGGCCGTCGCGGCTCCAGCCGCGCCGGCATGATTGCAGCAACCACAGGCCGCCGATGTTCTTCAGCAGTCGCGTCGTCCCGCACACGCCTCCCTCGTTGGTGAAGTTGGCCTCGAGCGCGCGCGGCGTAATGATCGGATGCGGCACCTCCACTCCCAGCAGCGACCACGTGCCCGAGCTGAGAAATGCGCGTCCGCCGCTCGCCGGTACGGCGGCGACAGCCGATCCCGTGTCATGACATGCGGGCACGACGACTGGTGTGCCGGCGAGCCGGCCCGAGACCGATCCCTGCAGCGTGCCAAGCGGCGATCCGGCCTCGATCAGCCGCGGCAGCAGCCGCGAGGGGACGCCAAGCTCGGCCAGGAGATCGAAGGCCCATTCGCGCCGCCGCGCGTCAATCATCTGCGTCGTCGTCGCGCTGGTGTATTCCGCGCGCAGCTCGCCGGTGAGCCAGTAATTGAGGATGTCCGGGATGGTGCCGAGCTGCGTTGCCGCTTCGAGCAGACGCGGCGTGGCCCGCGCGGCCGCGATCAGTTGGTAGAGCGTGTTGAACGCGAGGAACTGGATCCCGGTGACGTCGTAAATGCGCCCGCGTGGCACGCGCTCGAAGACGTCGTCCATGACGCCGTCGGTGCGCGAGTCGCGGTAGTGATACGGGTTGCCGAGCAGATCGCCGTTCTCGCCGAGCAGGCCATAGTCGCAGCCCCAGGCGTCGACGCCGATGCTGTCCGGACGAATCTTCTCGCTCGCCGCCTGGTCGAGCGCGCGCTGCATGTTGAGCCAGAGACGGGGCGCATCCCAGTAGAGGGATCCGTCGACGCGAACCGGTTCGTTGGCGAAACGGGAGATCTCAAACAGCTCGAGTCGATCCGCGCGCAGCCGCCCCGAGATCGCACGTCCGCTTTCGGCGCCGAGATCGAAGGCGAGGAAAAGGCCACCCATGCGACAAAGGTAGAGCATACGTCCGCGCCGCGTTCGAGCATCGATGTTTTGCGCGATCGGCAGCGTTTTGCGCTACAGAACGCGGCCCCGGCCCGGCCCGCCGACGCAGCGAGGCGGCGGCAACGGTCTCCCGCCGCACGTTCGCGGCCGCAGAATGCCGGAATTTCGCGATGTGAAACAGCCGCAGCCCCGTCGTTGCCGGTTGCGACGGCGCGCGCCGCAGATATAAGGTGGGCGGCCATGACCGACCGATCCGCAATCGAAGGGGCGCTCGCGCAGGGCCACGGCATCCTGCGTCTCGAGCCCGCGTGGGTGCCCCGTTCCTTCATGCATCCCGGCCGCCGGCTGCGGCTTCACCCCGACGACCTCTACGCCTACGGTGCCCACCGCGGCGGCATCAACGAACGCTGGTTCTCGTCGACGACCAATGCCGACAACGGCCCCGGCACACCGGCCGACGAAGGTTTGAGCTACGTTCGTGCGAACGGAAAACGCTTCCTGCTCAAGGAGGCGGTCGAACGGGCCGGCGATCTGCTGCTCGGCAAGGAAGTCATCGCACGCGAGAAGGGTTGGAACCTGCTCTGCAAGTTCTTCGACAACATGGGTCCCATTCCCCATCACATGCATCAGAGCGACGAAGACGCCGCCCGCGTCGGCCGCCGCGGCAAGCCGGAAGCCTACTATTTCCCTCCGCAATACAACCCGACTGACAACAACTATCCGTACACGTTCATGGGACTCGAGCCCGGCACGACGAAGGACGACGTGCGGCGCTGTCTCGAGAACTGGAACAAAGGGGACAACGGCATCACGTATCTGTCGCGCGCCTATCGGCTCGAGCGCGGCACGGGGTGGCAGATCGACCCGGGCATTCTCCACGCGCCCGGATCGCTCCTGACCTACGAGCCACAGGTGAACAGCGACGTCTTTGCGATGTTCCAGTCGGAGGTCGAGGGGCGGATCATTCCATGGGACCTGTTGGTGAAAGACGTGCCCGCCGACAAG
>JBKPSE010000159.1:0-10752 GCA_046765855.1 Acidobacteriota bacterium
GATCGGATACGTCCACTGGAAGCGTTCCGTCATCGAGCCCGAGTTGTGGCCCATCGGGTTATCGGGCCACACGTTGATGGCGCGCGATTCGCCGGTGCGGCGGTTGATGCGCGTCAGCAGGCCGCCGTAGCTGCCGGCGTAGAAGACGTCGGTGTCGCGCGGATCGGGCGCGATGTAGCCGCTCTCCCCGCCGCCGACGTCGTAGAGATCGTCGCCGGTGCCGGCGCTCGAGACGCACGCGGTGGAGTTGTCCTGCTGCGCGCCGCAGACGTGATACGGCACGTGATTGGTCGTGAAGACGTTGTAGAACTGCGCCGTCGGATAGCGCTGCTGCGTCCAGCTCTCGCCGGCGTTGATCGAAACGTTGGCGCCGCCGTCGTTGGAATTGATCATGCGCTTGGGATCGTTCGGCGCGATCCACAGATCGTGGTTGTCGCCGTGCGGCACCGGAATGTTGCGCAGCGTCTTGCCGGCGTCGGTCGAACGATAGAGGCTGGTGTTGAGCACGTAAAAGGTGTCTTTGGCAGCCGGATCGCCGTAGATACGCGAGTAGTAGAACGCGCGCTGACGGATGCGGCGGTCGTCGTTCACCAGCTTCCATGTCGCGCCGGCATCGTCCGACATGAAGATGCCGCCGTCTTTCGCTTCGACGATGGCGAAGAGGCGGTTGCTGTCGGCGCCGGACACGGCAATGCCGACCTTGCCCCATATCGGCGCGGGAAGTCCGCTGTTCTTCGAAAGCTCGGTCCACGTCGATCCGCCGTCCGTGCTCTTGAACAGACCGCTGCCGGGTCCGCCGCTCGACAAGGAGTGGGGCGTGCGAAATACCTCCCACAGCGCCGCGTAGAGGACGTCGGGATTCCGCGGATCGATCACCAGATCGACGGCACCCGTCTTGTCGTTGCGAAACAGCACCTTCTCCCACGACTTGCCGCCGTCTTTCGTGCGGAATACGCCGCGCTCAGGACTTGGACCGTACGGGTTGCCGAGAGCGGCGGCGAAGGCGACATCAGGATTGGTGGGGTGAATGCGAATGCGAGCGATGGCCTGCGTCTTCTCCAGACCGGCCGGCGTCCATGTCTTTCCCGCATCGGTCGTTTTGTAAACGCCGTCTCCCTGGATCACGTTGCCGCGAAGCTCCGTCTCGCCCATGCCGACGTAAACGACGTCGGGGTTCGACGCTGAGATCTGAATCGCGCCGACCGACGACGACTTGAGTTGTTTATCTGTGACCGGGCGCCAGGTGAGACCGCCATCGGTGGTCTTCCAGACGCCGCCGCCGGTCGCGCCGAAGTAGTACTCGAAGGGACGCGCGGCGCTCCCGGCAACGGCCTGCGATCGGCCGCCGCGGTTTGGACCGATCGATCGCCAGCGCAATCCAGCGAATAAAGAGGTGTCGATCTGCGCCTGCGGTGCCGCAGGCAGCAGGCTCAGCAGCACAATCGTCATCACTGCGAACCGGAAACTCTTCAACATGCGCTCATCCTAATCCATCAGTACGTAGGCAGCGACTCACAAAGGGTTCGACAAGGGGCTATAGAGGAGCTGGATCGCGCGTTTGGAATGGGCACGCCCCGTGCTGTAGCAGGGAGCAGGAGGGAACGATGCTCTTTACGATTGCGGTGATCTTGCTCGTCCTGTGGTTGCTCGGACTGGTGAGCGGCTACACGCTCGGCAATTTCATCTACGTGCTGCTCGTGATCGCGATCGTGCTGTTCATCGTCGGTCTGGTCAGCGGCCGCCGAACGGTCTAGCACACCCTGAACCGGCCAAGCTGTTGGCTACCGGCCAACGGCTTGGCTGCGCCAAGGGGCGGGTCGAAGCCAGAAATCGTAAAATTCTGGCCTGTTTTCGTGTGTTCTCGATCGGCATGGGCGTTGCTCATCCTCACGCGGGAGAGTTGCGCGGATGTCGAGAGCTCACAGCTCCATCGAGAACATGACCGGGGCGCCTGTCGTCCCCGATGTGCATGCCGACTCAGTGCACGGCCGTGCGCTGAGGTGTGGGCGTTGTACGTATGGTCTCGAATGCGTCGAGCAGAATCGGCGCTCGGGCACCTGGGTCGGTTCCTTCATCTGTCCCAACTGCCGCAGCGAGTATTTCTATGCCTATCGCTGGGGCCGCCTCCTGAAGAAAACCTAAAAACCGCTTCATCGCAGGGGCGGGTAGTAGACAGCAGGAACGTCAGGCGTATGTGGTCCAGTCACCTCCGGGCGGGACCGCTCTTCTCAGCTCGCAGCGCTGGCCTGACGACCCCAATCTTCCTGCTGTCTACTTCCCGCCCTTCTTTTTTACACGCGTGCTACTCTATCCGACCAGATTGCTGAAAGGAGCCGGCATGGCCCGATGGCTTCGGCTACTGGCGGCGACGAGTGTCGCGTGCCTGTTAGGAACGATGGTGTCTGCCCAGGAACTCAAGGTTGGTGACAAGGCCCCGGACTTCAAACTGCCGGGTTCGGATGGGAAAACCTACTCGCTGGCCGAGCTCAAGGGGAAAACTGTCGTGCTCGCCTGGTTCCCGAAGGCGTTCACCGGTGGCTGAACCGCCGAGTGCAACTCGCTCCGTGAGAGCGGGGAACAGATTCGCAACTTCGACGTTGCCTACTTCATGATCAGCGTCGACACGCCGGAAGACAACAAAGCGTTCGCTGAAAAAGAACACGCCGACTTCCCCATCCTCAGCGATCCGGGTAAGCAGGTGGCCAACGCCTACGGCGTGCTCGCTGCCCCGAGCGCCGCACAGCCGAACGCACCGCAGTTCGCACGGCGCTGGACGTTCTACATCGGTCCGGACGGCACGATTCAGTACATCGACAAGACACCGGGCACCGCGCAGGCCGGCCAGAACGTCATCGCGAAACTGAAGGAACTCGGCGTCAAGGAAAAGAAGCAGTAACCTCCGTTTTGCAGGTCCATCTCGTCGACGGGACCTACGAACTGTTCCGTCATTACTACGCGCTCCCCTCGGCCCGCGACGCGGATGGACGTGAGATTGCCGCCGTCCGCGGCGTTGTCGCGTCGGTGCTGGGGATGATCAACGCCGGGGCGACGCACATCGGCGTCGCCACCGATCACATCATCGAGTCCTTCCGCAACGATCTCTGGCCCGGCTACAAGACCGGCGCGGGCATCGAGCCCGATCTGCTGGCGCAGTTCGTCGTTCTCGAAGAAGCGCTCAGCGCTGCCGGCATCACCGTCTGGCCGATGGTGGAATTCGAAGCCGACGACGCGCTGGCCGCGGCCGCGGCGCGCGCTGCCGCCGATCCGCGCGTGGAGCGCGTCGTGATCTGCACCCCCGATAAGGACTTGACGCAATGCGTCAGCGGATCGCGGGTCGTTCAGTTGAACCGCCGCACGCGAACCACGCTCGACGAGACGGGCGTGGTGAGGAAGTTTGGCGTTGGGCCGGGATCGATGCCCGACTATCTCGCCCTCGTCGGCGACGCGGCGGATGGATATCCGGGACTGCAGGGATGGGGCGCGAAATCGACGGCCGCCGTGCTGAGCCGATTCGCGCGGCTCGAAGACATTCCGGATGACTGGCGCGAATGGCGCGCCAACGTTGCCAGCCCCGCCGCGCTGTGCCGCACGTTTCAGCGCGATCGCGAGCGCGCCTATCTGTTTCGCACGCTGGCGACGCTGCGCACCGACATCGATCTGTTCGAGGACGTCGAGCAGCTCCGCTGGAGCGGACCCACTCCGGGATTCGCCCCGATTGCCGCGCGTTTCGACGCCGCGGTTCAGACCGGCGGCTGATCGTTGCGCCACTCGCGCAGCTTGCGATCGAGCGGACGACCGAGCGCGAGAATCGATAGGGCAAGGACCACCGCGGTGATCGCCGCGCGCCACAGTCCGAAGCCGGCCGCCAGGCCGATGGCCGATACCACCCAAATCGATGCGGCCGTGCTCAATCCGTGGACGCCCTTTTCATCGTCGCGCCGCAGAATCACACCGCCGCCGATGAAACCGACGCCGGCCACGATGCCTTGAACCACGCGGCTCGCCGCGTTCAACTCGTTCGGCAGCGCCGGCGTCATCAGCAGCGCGATGATGCCGAAGAGCGCCGCGCCGACGGCCACCAGCGCGTGCGTGCGCAGCCCGGCGGGCTTCAGGCGCATCTCGCGATTGACGCCGACCGCCGCCCCGAGCGCCGTCGCGAGCGCCAGGCGCGCAATCAGCGTCAGCGTCGAGTGCGGAATCGAGATGACGTCCATATTGGATTCCCTGCGCATTATGCGGTACCGTGCGCTCATGCGCACTCGCGATCTCACACGCAGAGACTTTCTTGGACTGGCCGCCGCGGCGCCGTTCGCCGCCAGCGGCATGCTGCGGCCGGCATCGGCCAGCGTTCCCGTCGGCCTCGAACTCTACTCAGTCAGAGGGGAGCTCGCCAGGGATCTCCTCGGCACTGTCGCGGCCGTCGGCAGGATGGGTTATCAGGTGGTCGAGTTCTACTCGCCATATCTGGAATGGACACCCGATCGCGCGCGCGAGGTGCGTAAAGTGCTGGACGATACCGGCTTGAAGTGTCCATCGACGCACAACGGCGAGGCGTCATTCACGCCGGACGGATTGAAGAAGGCGATCGAGCTGAATCAGATCATCGGCAGCAAGTACATCATCATGGCGAGCGCGCCTCCCATCACCGCCATCGATGGCTGGAAAACCGTTGCCGAGAAGTTGACCACTGTATCTGAACAGTTGAAGCCGCTCGGCATGGCAACCGGGTTCCACAATCATCTGGTGGAATGGAAACGGCTGGACGGCAAGCGTCCGATGGACGTGCTCGCGGCCAACACGCCGAAAGAGGTCGTGCTGCAGTTCGACGTCGGCACGATCCTCGAATCGGGTGAGGATCCGTTCGCATGGGTGGCGGCCAATCCCGGCCGGATCAAGAGCGTCCATTGTAAAGACTGGACGGCCGAGCGCGGCTTCAACGTGGCGTTCGGCGAAGGCTACACCTCGTGGAACCGTCTGCTCGACGCGATTGAAAAGACCGGCGGCGTGGAGTACTTCCTCATCGAACAGGAGACGGGACAGACCAACGGCGGCGAACTGCCGATGGTGCAGCGCTGCCTCGAGAACTGGAAGAAGCTGCGCGGCTAGACGTCGCTGGCGGCGTGGCGCGCGAGGCGCAGTTCGAGGTGCTTGCGGACTCCGGGCCACTCGCCGGCGAGGATGCTGTACATCACGCTGTCACGCGCCGACCCATCGCGGCGCATCGCGTGATGGCGGAGCACGCCGTCTTTTTTGGCGCCAAGACCCTCGATCGCCCGCTGTGATCGGAAATTGAAATTGTCGGTGCGCAGCCCGACTACCTGGCATCCGAGGCGATCGAACGCATGTTCGAGCAGCAGCAGCTTGCAGGTCGTGTTGACGTGCGTGCGCTGCCGGCTGGCGCGGTACCAGGTGTAGCCGATTTCGACGCGATCGATCGCCGGCACGATGTCGTGATATCGCGTCGCGCCGATGACTTCTCCACTGGCCAGTTCGCGCACGACCCACGGCAGCATGTGGCCGGCGCGCTGTCCGGCCGCTGCCTCGTCGATGTACTGGCGCATGCCTTCCGCCGGGGGCACGGTGGTGAACCAGAGCTCCCAGAGGCGGCCGTCGGCGGACGCCTCCACCAGCGCGTCGTGGTGATCGGCGTGCATCGGTTCGAGCCGGATGCCGCGCGCTTCGAGCGTGACCGGAGCCAGCTGCCGCATGGGCGCACCCTACCACGGTTTGACGCGCGGCGCGGCATGTGCTACTAAAGTCGCAGAGGTGTTATAAAAGTCGCATGTCCAAGCGCCGCCCCGCCTCGCTCCTGACCAAGCGCGAACGGCAGATCATGGACGCGCTCTACCGGCTCGGCCGCGCGACCGCCGCCGAGATCATGCGCGTGATGCCCGGCGCGCCCGGCTACTCGACGGTACGCACCCAGTTGCGCGTGCTCGAGGCCAAGGGCCACGTCAAGCATGAGGAAGTCGGGCTTCGCTACGTCTACGCTCCAACCGTTCCCCGACACTCCGCCCGCCGGTCGGCGCTCAAACATCTGGTCGATACCTTTTTCGATGGGTCGAGCGCCAAGGCAGTGGCCGCACTTCTCGGCGGCGAAGCTGCGCGCGTCACCGACGAAGAACTGGCCCGCCTGAGCGAGCTGCTGAAACAGGCCAGGAGCGACGTCCGGTGATCGAGGCAATCATCCGGTCGTCGCTCGTGCTGCTCGCCGGCCTCGGTCTCGCAGCCCTCATGCGATCACGCTCGGCGGCGGTGAGGCACTGCGTCCTGGCAATCGCACTCTCTGCCGCAGTCATCGTCATCCCGATGGCTCGCATCGTCCCTGCCGTTCCGGTGCCGGTGCCGGGGATTGATCCAGACACGGCCGTAGAGATCCCGATCGTGGACGTCTCGGCGCGGACAGCAACGGTCGCCTCGACAGCGTCAGCGCCGACGGCCGTAACGCCAGTCCAGCAGGGGCCGGATCTGCTGGTCCTTGTGTGGGCGGCCGGCGTCGTTTTCTGTCTTGCGCAACTTGCCGGTGCGCTGCTCCGCTTTCGCGCCGTCTTGCGTCATGCGGCACCGGTCAGTGCGCCTTCCGTCGTGGCACTGCTCCACGAGATCGCCGCCTTGCATGACGTTCGTCGGCAAGTCAGGCTCCTCCGCACCGATCGCGCCGACATGCTGGCGACGTCCGGCCTCGTGCGTCCGGTCATCGTGCTTCCGGCGCACGCCCGCGAATGGAGCGAACCACGCCTGCGCTCCGTGCTCGTGCACGAGCTGGCGCATGTCTCGCGCGCCGATTGGTTCATCCAGACCTGCGCAGAGATCCTGTGCGCGTTCCTGTGGTTCAACCCGCTCGTCTGGGTCGTCGCCCGCCAGCTTCGGCGCGAAGCCGAGCGTGCCTGCGACGATGTCGTTCTCACATCCGGAGTGCCGGCGCGTCAGTACGCGCAGGATCTCATCGAACTCGTCAGTCTGTGCCGGCCGCGGACCCGCTGGGTCTCAGCTGCTCCGATGGCACGTGCGTCCACACTCGAAAGGAGAATCGCGGCCATGCTCGACTCCACGCTCGATCGCTCACGCGTTTCGCGCCCCATCGTCGCCATCACCGTTGTCGTGTTATTCGCCCTCGCGCTGCCGATTGCCGCGCTGCGCGCCGCGCAGGGCGCGGGCAATCTGACCGGTGTCGTCTATGACGCGACGGGAGGCGTGCTTCCTGGCGTCGCGGTCACGCTCGACGGTTCAGGCGACAGCAAATGGGCGGCAACCACGAACGCAGGAGGCCGTTTCGATTTGCCGTCGATACCGGCCGGCGCCTACGTGCTGTCCGTGTCGCTGCCCGGCTTCCGCACGTTGCGCCAGCAGTTCGAACTGCGAAATGCGCGTGATTGGGACCGCGCCATCACCTTGCAGGTCGGCGACGTGAGTGAAAGCATCGTCGTCCAGGAGACTCGCTTGACACAGGCTGGCGCACCCCAGCCGCAGATGCCGCCCCCGGTCCGTGTCGGCGGAAACATCCGCGTGCCGCGGAAGACCGTAGACGTCAAGCCGGTCTATCCAGTCGCGATGCGCGAAGCGGGTCGTGAAGGCGTCGTACCGATCGAGGCGATCATCGGCAAGGACGGGTCGGTCACATCCGTGCGTGTCACCAGCGCGCAGGTTCATCCCGACTTCGCGATTGCCGCGATCGATGCGGTGCGGCAGTGGCGCTTTACGCCCACCCTGCTCAACGGCGCGCCGGTAGAGATCGTCATGACGGTCAACGTCGCATTCAACCTGGCCGACTAGTCGTTCGCAACCGAGAGGTTGCGTAAGACGCGATCCGAGAGGGCCATCGCGCTGGCGGACGGCGGATTGGTGCGAGAGAGTTAGCGCGGGCGCGAGCGGATCCGGGCGCTCGAGCGGCGCCGGCTGGATCTGAGGCACAATGCGCCGGTGCTGACGCGGCTGACCGGGCGCAAGGAATGGCAGCTGTTCGCCGCGTTTCCCAAGGCGGACGCCGTTCTCGCGGCGGCGTGGTGGACGGCGCTGATTCTTCGCGGGGCGCTGCCCGCCGCATTTGCCGTCGCGATGGGCGTGCTGGTCGGCGCGGTTCAGCAGGGTGCGCCGCTCGCCGCGCCGCTCGCCTTCGCCGGCGCGACTTTCGTCGTGCTCCAGGTCCTCGGGCCAATCCATCAGGCGCTCAGCAACAATCTCGGCGATCGCACGAGCGCGTGGCTCAACGACCGGCTGACGGAGGCCTGTGTACGGCCGCCGGGCATGGGCCACCTCGAGCACCCGTCGCTCACCGGGGATCTGACGGTGGCGCGCGACTTCGATCTCGGCATGACCGGGCCCCCACTCTCGATCGCGATGGATTTCATCGCGAACGGTATGGCCGAAATGATCGGCGGTCTCGCGTCGGCCGCCGTGCTCGCCCGCTACACCTGGTGGGCGCCGGTCGTGCTCGCCGGCGCCTGGCTGGCCACGCATTATCTCTTGCGCGAGAGCGCAGTGTGGCGCGACCGCAACACCGCGGAGGTGCGCGCCGCCCAGCGTGACGCCGAGTACGCCTATCGCATCGCCGTCGATCCCCCGGCCAGCAAGGAGCTGCGTCTGTTCGGTTTGGCGGACTGGACGTTGGCTCGATTTACCGCACGACGAACGCGCCTCCACGAACTTCAGTACGAAGCGACGCGGCTGCGCGAACGTCCGGTGATGTGGAGCCTGATCCTCGTCGCAGGCGCAAACGTCGTCGTCTTCCTGTCGCTCGCCGCCGCAGCGGAGGCCGGCCGGATCACCCTTGGCGAGCTCGTGGCCTATGTGCAGAGCGCGATTGGCGTCTCGATGATCGCCTTTGGCGGATTCAGTTGGGCGCTGGACGGCGCCGCCGCGCCTGTCGCGGCGGTGTTGCGGCTCGAGGCTCCCATGCTCGCCGCCGGCGCGTTGAGCGCCGGCACCCGATCGGCCGCGAACGGTCCCGCGCGCGAGATCCGTTTCCGCAATGTCTCGTTCGGCTATGGCGACGGCGCCCCCGTGCTCGAGGATTTCGATTTGGTCATCCCGGCTGGCACGTCGCTGGCGATCGTCGGGCAGAACGGCGCAGGCAAGACGACGATCGCAAAGCTGCTCTGCCGGCTCTACGATCCGCGGTCAGGCGCGATCGAGGTCGACGGCGTCGATCTGCGTGAGCTCGATCTCGCCTCGTGGCGGTCGCGGGTCACTGCCGTATTCCAGGACTTCGTCCGCTTCGAGCTGCCGCTCCGCGACAACGTCGCGCCCGCCGGCGCGGCGGATGCGGCGATCGCAGCCGCGCTCGAAGCGGCGGGGGCCGCAAGTCTGACCTCGCTCGATACGATTCTGGCGCGCGGATACGACGGCGGCATCGATCTGTCCGGAGGGCAATGGCAGCGTGTCGCGCTCGCCCGCGCACTGGCCGCGGTGCAGCTCGGCGCCGGCCTCGTGCTGCTCGACGAGCCGACCGCGCAACTCGACGTGCGCGGCGAAGCGGAGATCTTCGATCGTCTGCTGGCGGCCACGCGCCGCTGCACGACCATCCTGATTTCGCATCGCTTCTCCACCGTGCGCCACGCGGATCGCATCTGCGTGCTCGAGCACGGGCGCGTCGTCGAGCTCGGCACGCACGACGAGCTCATGGCACGCGGAGAGCGCTACCGGACGATGTTCGACCTCCAGGCGCAACGGTTCAACGTGACGGCTGACGAGGACGGCGCGGCATATGACGTCCTCCACTGATCCCAGCATCGATCCGCTTCCGCCGACACTCTCGTCCATGTGGCGGCTGTGCAAGCTTGGCTACCGCCACGAGCCGCGCCTGATGGTGGTTGCCTTCGTACTGTCGCAGCTGGCCGCGCTGCCCGATGCGCTGCTGGCGTTGTGGTTGATGCTGCTCGGCAACGGGCTCGTCGCGCATCGCCCGGGATTGATCCGCGCGGCCGCGGGCGGTCTCGCGGTATCGGCGGCAGCAACGTGGTTTCTGCGCACGATCAGCACTCGCGTCCAGCGCCGCTTCAGGGACAAGGTGACGATCGCGCTCGAGGCCCACGTCGCCTACCTCCAGGCGACGATCGGCACGATCGCGCACCAGGAACGGCCCGAGTACCTGGATCGCCTCTCGATGCTGCGCAATCAGGTATTCGTGCTCGACCACATGTACATGTCGCTGTTCTCCACCCTCGGCTGGGTGCTGCGGCTTGTCGTGACGATGGCGCTGCTGATGGCGATTCATCCTGCGCTGATCCTTCTCCTGGTGTGTGCCGCGCCGACGGTACTGACCTCGGGCTGGCGTCCGGCCGTTGAACGTGCGGCGCAGGAACGCGGTGCGCAGGCGGCTCGACTGGCGCGGCACTTCTTCACCCTCGCGACCACCGCGCCGCCGGCGAAAGAGGTTCGCGTCACGGGAATAGGCGAGCGGCTCGTCGAGCGACGCCGCGCGGCATGGGAGAGCTGGTACGGTCCGGTAGCAAGAGCCCGCCGCGGATCGGCGGCGTGGCACGGGCTGGCGTGGGCAGTGTTCGGTTTCGGCTACGTGGGCGCCATCGTATTCGTCGCCTACGGTCTGCATGCGCCGGCCGGTCAAGTGCTGCTCGTGCTCGCCGCCGGCGCGCGGCTCTCCGCGTACATCGGCGCTACTGTGGGCGAGGTGGGCTTTCTCCGCGGCTTCTGGGCGGATGGATCGCGCCGCCTGGCATGGCTGGAAGACTACGCCGCATCGGTCGCCGCGCGCGCCGATCGCAGCGCCCCGGCGCGGCTCGAACGGGGCATCCG
>JBKPSE010000160.1:0-2451 GCA_046765855.1 Acidobacteriota bacterium
GCGTCTTTGGGAAAGTGGCCGGGCACCCAATCGAGAATCACCGCGATGCCGTGCTGATGGCAGGCGTCGATGAACGCCTTGAAGTCATCGGGTGTGCCGTAGCGGCTCGAAGGCGCGAAGAAGCCGGTGACCTGGTACCCCCACGATCCGAAGAACGGATGCTCCATCACCGGGAGCAGCTCGATGTGGGTGAAACCCATCTCCTTCACGTAAGGAATCAGACGCTCCGCGAGCTCGCGGTAGGTGAGCCACCGGTCCTTCTCTTCGGGAACCCGCGCCCACGACCCGAGGTGCACTTCGTAGATGGCGGCTGGCTTGTTCAACCACGCCTTGCACCCGGCACGATCGACGAACCACTGCGCGTCCCCCCATACGTGATCGCGGCGAGCCACGATCGAAGCCGAGAGCGGAGGGCGCTCGAAGCGGAAACCATACGGATCGGCCTTCAGCAGCAGCTCGCCGAACAGGTTCGACCGGATCTCGTATTTGTAGCGCTGCCCTTCGCTGATGCCGGGAATGAAGATTTCCCACACCCCCGTCGGCCCAAGCCGCCGCATCGGGTGGAGGCGGCCGTCCCAACCGTTGAAATCGCCGACGACGCTGACACGTTCCGCGTTCGGCGCCCACACGCCGAAGTGCACGCCCTCGGCATCGCCGATGCGCATCAGGTGCGCACCGAGCTTGTCGTAGATGCGGGTGTGCTGTCCCTGCGAAAACAGGTAGACGTCGTACTCGGTGATGACGCGTCCGTAGCGATACGGGTCATCGATCTCGACGCTCTGATCCCCCGGATACGTGATGCGCAGCCGGTAATCGAAGATCTCGGTGCCCGGGAATTCCGCCTGGAACACGCCGTTGTGCGCGTGGGCGAGTTCAGTCGGGCCGCCCGCGTGCAGCACCTCGACGCGCTGGGCCGCCGGCTGAAAGGCGCGAATGACGACGGCGTTGCCCTCGACGTGAGGACCGAGAACGGAAAAAGGATCGGAGTGGCGCGCGCCGGCGAGGGCGTCGAACGCCTGGTGATTCGGCGGCGCGTGCACGGTCAGATTATGTCACCCGCTCAGGCATTGGCCAGCACGGCGTCGACGTAGGCCGTCACCAGCCCGGGCAGATCGTCCAGCGGTCCGTAGAGTGTGAACACTTTACGGAACCGTGGACCGCTGATCGCAAGATCCCAGCCGTCGCCGCTCTGGGATCGGAACAGACTGAGCTGCCACTTCTCGAAGCCCGGGCGCCATCGGCGGATCGCCTGCTCGACGGCACGATGCAGACGACTCCGCGCGGCCGCGTCGAGCAGCTGCGGACAAAGCACGCTGACCGGCATGGCCTTACGTTAGGACGGCGCGCGGGCCGCGGGCAAGCTTAACCGTATCGCTAGTCGAGCGACCGCGCGGACACGACGCTCACCTCGTCCTCCGATTCCACATCGCAGCGCAGATCGCGCAGCAGGCCGTCGGTGAGCGCGTAGATCCAGCCGTGCACCGTGAGCGGCTGCCGCCGCCGCCACGCGTCCTGAACGATCGTCGTCTGGCACACGTGCCGGACCTGATTGATCACGTTCAATTCGCACAGACGATCGATTCGCGCCTCCTCGTCATCGATGCGCGCGAGCTGCAGTTCATGGCGATCGCGGACGTCCTGCACGTGGCGCAGCCAGTTGTCGATCAGGCCCAGCGACGATCGGTGGTACGCCGCTCGGACGCCGCCGCAGCCGTAGTGGCCGCAGACGATCACGTGCTCCACCTTGAGGACGTCGACGGCGAATTGAAGCACCGATAGACAATTCAAGTCCGAGTGAACGACGACATTCGCGACGTTGCGATGGACGAACAACTCGCCCGGCATCAGACCCACGATCTCGTTCGCCGGCACGCGGCTGTCCGAGCAGCCGATCCACAGATGCTTGGGAGTCTGCTGCGCCGATAGTGCCTGGAAGAAGTCGGGATCGCGTTCGGTAATCCGGCGCGCCCACTCGCGGTTGTTGTGGAAGAGCTCTGACAGGCTGCTCACGTCGCCCGGTATTATGACCGGATGCGGCCATTTAATTGTCAAATGGCGCCGATCGAGCGGCGGTAAGATCCGGACAGCAAGGAGTTCCCATGATCATCGACCGCTATACCAAAGGCGTGCTCACCGTCATTGCCGCCGCGCTCTTGTATCTCTGCGCGATGAGTTCGGGCGTGCCATTGGCGGCGCAGAGTTCTCCGTTCAGTTTCACCAGGCATTTCGTCGATCCGCGGCCGCAGCCTGTCGTCGTAGTGGGCTGGGGGACGCTGGGCATCGACGGCTCGATTCAACTGGCCACGAACAAGGAACGCGGCGGCGCGGAACGCACCGATCCGACCATGCCTGTGACAGTTCGCGAAATGCCGGCCGGCGCGCTGGCCGTCTCGCTTGGTGTCTCGCCGCAGAGCCCGCTGCCGGTCGGACTCACCGCCATTACCCCCGGAC
>JBKPSE010000161.1:0-6181 GCA_046765855.1 Acidobacteriota bacterium
TGTGTGTCGCGTCCTCGCCGTGCACGTAATAGGCGATGCTCTTGCCGTCAGGGAACCACGTCGCGCTCGACACGCGCGCGCCGGCCGGCACCTGGATGACTTTCTTGCTGCCGTCGGTTGCCGAGATCAGTTGAATGCCGATGTTGTTGCGGACGGTGAGGGGCCGCGCCCGGTTCGCCTTGTAATCGACGAAGAGGCCGCCCAGCTCGTGGAACGGCTTCGAAAAGGTCTTCATGACCACCGGTCCGTCGCCGATCTCGTCGACGAACCACTTCTTGTCGGGACTGGCGCTGGCGAGCGAGACGTTCAAGTATCGCGTTGCCAGGACGGCGTCGGCGAGTTCCTTGGCCGGGGTTTGATATGTCTGCTGTTTGAGAATTTCGTCCGGCGACTGTGTCGCGCTTTGCGCGATCAGCGACAGCGGCAGCAGAGCAAAGACGACCGGAACCACCAATCGCCACACGAGTCCATTCTTCCGTGGCGTCATGCCAGGCCTCCTCTAAAGTATTGCGAGTCCGCGGATTATACGAGATCGAGGGCAGAAGATCAGCTTCGTCTTCTCCGAGGAGAGGGCGTGCGATCGGCTGTATTACGACGCTGCTGACGGGGACGTTACTCGCTGTCGGACGCGACCTCAGCGGGATCAACAACAGCTCCCGACTGCCGCTCGACGTCGCTTTACCGTGCGCTGAGGTGGATCTGATTACCCTTCGCGCAACGTGACCATCGGGTCGACGCGCGTTGCGCGCTGCGCCGGCACGTAACAGGCCACGAACGCAATCACGGCGATGAAGATCGTCACGGCGATCAACGTCGCCGGATCCGTCGGCTTGACGTTGAACAACTGCGCCTGCAGCAGCCGCGTCAGTCCAAATGAGGCGGCGACGCCGGCAACGATGCCGATGGTGGTCAGGCGCATGCCCTGGCCCAGGATCATGCCGAGCACGCTGCCGCGCGTCGCGCCCAGCGCCATGTGGATGCCGATCTCCTTCGTCCGCTCGCTCACCGAATACGACAGGATGCCGTAAGTGCCGATCGCCGCGAGCGCGAGGGCGAGCGCGGCGAAAATCCCAAGCAGCTGCGCGAGGAAACGGGGCCGCGATGCCGCATCCGAGAAGACCTGCTCCATCGTCCGCAGCTTGACCACCGGCAGCGTCGGATCCTGCGCGCGCACGGCGCTCTGGATGGTCTGCGCGAGAGATTCCTGCGGCAGCGTGGAGCGAATCGCGATGTTCATGTTGCCCGGCGCAAAGCCGGCGACGCGCGGCCCCTGCTCGTTGAGGAAGTACAACTCGGTGCCCGTTTTGCTCGACATCCCGCCCTGCTTCACATCCCGGACCACGCCGACGATGGTGAACTGAACCGGCTTGGGACCGCCGACGAAGACGTTCACCCGCTGGCCGACGGCTTCGAGCTTGCGGAAGGTGAAGAACGTCTTCTCCAGCGTTTCGTTCACGAGCAGTACTGGTGCCCCTTCGATGTCCGCGGGCTCGAAGGCGCGTCCTTTCATCACCGGAATCCCCATCGTCTTCAGGTAGTCGAGTGAGACCGTCTGGTAGTAGTCGACGTTTTCCGCCGGCTCCCCGGGCTGCGGCGTATAGCCCTCGAAGTCGGTGTCGTTCGCGTTGACCGGGCGGTTCGGCGGCAGGCCGGACATCGCGGCGACGCCGGTCACGCCGGGCATCTCGCGGAAGCGCCCCATCAGCCGGTTGAAAAAGGCGACGCGATCTTCCGCTTTTCGATAGGCCGCGCCGGGCAGCACGAGCCCGAACGTGGTCAGATGCTCGCGGTTGAAACCCGCGTCGACGGTCATCAGCTTCTGGAAGCTGCGCATCAGCAGGCCGGCGCCGATGACGAGCACCACGGCAAGCGCGACCTCCGCCATCACCAGCCCGCTGCGCACACGCGCTCTCGCCGAGCCCGCGGTGGCACGCTGCCCACCTTCCTTGAGCGACATGGTGACGACCTGCTCGCGCAAGTGAAGCAGCGGGGCCATGCCGAATATGACTCCGGTGAGAATCGAGACGGCGAAGGTGAACGCGAGCACTTTCCAGTCGAGCGCGATCTCGAGCGCGCGAGGAATGCTTTGCGGATTGGCCGCGAGGAGCGCGCGCACGCCGGCGAAGCCAAGGATCGCGCCCAGTGCCCCGCCAACGAGCGCGAGGAGAATGCCCTCGGTGAGAAACTGCTTCAGCAGACGCCAGCGCCCGGCGCCGAGCGCGGAGCGGATCGCGAATTCCTTCTGGCGCGACTCGGCACGCGCGAGGATCAGATTCGCGAGGTTCGCACATGCGATCAGCAGGACGAAGCCGACGGCCCCTTGCAGCACCCACAGCGCCGTGCCAATGCTGCCGACCATGTCCGTCTTCATCGGCTGCATCTGCAGCAGGTGGACGCCGCCGCCGTCGGGGCCGCCGTTCGACGGCGAATGCTTGTTGCCGCTGAGGGCGCGCCACTGCTTGATCATCGAGTCGAGATCGGCCTGCGCCTGCTGGGAAGAGACGCCGTCCTTGAGACGGCCGACGAGCATCAGAAAATGACTGCCTCGCTGGTTGGGGAAGGTCTTGGGATTGAGAGTCAGCGGCAGGACCACCTCGACGCGTTCGTCGTGGATGTCGAAGCCGGGCGGCATGATGCCGACGATGCGAGTGGGAACGCCGTCGATCTGGACGACGCGGCCGACAACTCCTTCGTCACCTCCGAAGTCGCTACGCCACGTGTTCCATGACACGATGCCGACGTCTTCGGCGCCGACGGCATAGTCGGGCTCGTTGAAGAGACGGCCGCGCAGCGGAGCGACGCCGAGCACCTCGAGCAGATCCGGCGTGACGATCGCGCTGTTCACCCGCCGGGGCCGTTCGGGGGTGCCGAGGTTGACCGAGCCTTCACGGTATCCGCCGACGCGCTCGAACGAGCGGTTGCGCTCCTTGAACTCCGCCCATTCGGGCACCGAGATCCAGAACCGATCGAAGCCCAGCCCCGGGAAGGTGCTGGTGATGAACAACAGCCGGTCGGGACGCGGGTAAGGCAGCGGCTTCAGGAGCACGCCGTTGACCACGCTGAAAATGGCGGTATTGGCGCCGATCCCGAGCGCCAGCGTCAGGATGGTGACGGCGGCGTAAGCGGGCGTCTTGGCCAGCGTTCGGAGGGCGTAGAGGAGGTCGCTCTTCATATTAGTATTTATATGCAACAATTAGACGTTTACCATACGTCAAATGGTTGCAGGAAAATACTGAGATGCCGCGCACCGATCTGGGCGACATGGAACATCTCGTGCTGCTGGCGATCCTGCGGCTCGGGAGCGAGGCGTACGGGATCCCGATTCTCGACGAGGTGTGCGCGCGCAGCGGCCGCGAAGTATCGCGCGCGACAGTCTACGTGGCCCTGAAGCGGCTCGAACAAAAGGGACTGGTAACGTCGAAGCTCGGGGACAGCACTCCGGAACGCGGCGGGCGCGCCAAACGTTTCTATAAGCTGAAGCCCGCCGGCCTGAAGGCCTTGCGCGACTCGCGTGAGATGTTCCTCAGCTTGTGGCGCGACTACGAATCGGTACTGGACCGCGCATGATTGCCTCGCAAGACATGGCATGAGAGCCACGCATTACACGGAGCACGCGCATCAGGGACGAGCCTTCGACCTGCTCGCACGCCTGCTCCCCGGATCCGACCGCGAGGCGATCGTCGGCGATCTGCTCGAGGAGGCGTGCTATCGCGATCTGTCGGGCCCGCGGCTGCAGCTGTGGCTGCTGCGCGAGTGCGGCGTAATCACCGCGCGATTGTCGTTGACGCGCGTGCGCGGCTGGCTCGTGCTGCCGCCGCTGCGTGAAGTGGCGTCGGGGCTTGCCGTCGACGGCCGCGGCGTGTGGCGCGGCGCGCATCCGGTAGCGACGCTGTCGCGCGCGCTGCTCTTCTGCGGCACCGTGGCCACGATCATGCTCGGCGTCGAACTGCTCGTCAGCACGCTTCTCGCCGCTTTCTGAGGCACTCGATCGCTAATCCCTGACGCCCACCCACAAACCACCATCCACGAACGCCGCTTTACGGACCCCGATTGACCACCCAGATGCCAGCCAGCACGACGGCGCCGCCGGCAATCTGCAGCGCGGTCAGCGATTCGCCGAGCAGCAACCAGGCGAGAAACGCGGTGCACGGGACCTGCGCCAGCAGCCCGACCGACGTCAGCGTCGCCGGCAGCTGCCCGAGCGCATAGACGAGCGCGTAGTAAGCCATCAACTGCGAGATCAATCCAAGCCCGGCGAGCGCTATCCACGTACGGGCCGGAAACCCCGAGAGCGGCAGACGCAGAAAGACGCAGAAGGCCAGCAGGGCGGCGATGCTGCCGGCGATCGCCAGCGCGTTGAAGGTCAGCGTATCCATCGACTGCCGCACGCGCTCGGTGAGGACGAGATAAGCGGCAAAAAAGACGCTCGCGACCAGGGCGAGGGCGTTGCCCGCGAAACTTCCCCGCGACGCCTCGGGCATGCTGGCGCTCATGATCAACAGACAGCCGCCAAGCGCGAGCGCGAGCCCGATCCAGAACGCGGCCCGCGGCCGTCGGCGGAACACGACCCACGTCATCAGCCCGACGAAGATTGGCGTGTTGTTGCCGAGGATGGAGGCGACCGCGGCTTGCGTCTTCATGACCGCCGTGTTCCACAACGCCAGATCGAGCGCGAAGAACACGCCGCCAATCACCGTGACCCACGCCGCGCGCCAGGCGAACCGACGGGTCGAGCCTCTGACGGAACGCCAGGTGATCAGGACGATCCCGGCGATCAGGACCCGGTAGAAGGCGGACACACTGCCGGGTATCCCGGCCCAGCGAACGAAGATCGCCGACCAGGCAATCCCCGCGACCGCGGCAATCAGCGCAAGATAGGCCGACAGCCGCGGCGCAGGGCCGTCACGCCCCAACGGCGGAGCATCTTTGTCAATCGTCAATCAACAATCGTCAATCGCCCAATCAACAATCCTCAATCCCAATCGGCAATTGGCAGTCGGCATTGCCAATCGGCAATCGGCAATCGGCAATCATTAATCGCCAATCGGCAATCGCCATTCGCAATCGCCAATCGCCAATCGCCAATCGCCAATCTAGTTGCCGCCTCCCTTTCGCTTGCCGTGCGTCGGCGGCGGCGGCTCGGTCATCATGCGCTGCACCGGCTTCTCTTTCAGCAGTCGCATCGCTTCCTGCACCGCCCGCTCGAGCTGCGGATCGTGGCCGGCGATCACGTCCTTGGGCCAGTTCTCGACGTCGATCTCCGGCGCCACGCCTTCGTTCTCGACCGCCCACTTGCCGTCCCGATCGAAGAAGCCGCCGCGCGGCGCAATCATCGACCCTCCGTCGACGAACGTTGGCGTGTCGGCGGTGTGCACGAGTCCGCCCCAGGTGCGCTTGCCGACCAGCGGCCCGATCTTCCGCCGCCGGAACATGTACGGCATCAGGTCGCCGCCCGAGCCGGCCATCTCGTTGATGATCATCACCTTCGGCCCCCAGATTCCCGCCGCGGGACTGGTGAACGGCACGCGGTCGCCCGCCACGTTGTTGAAGTAGCCGTCGAAGTCGCGCTCGAGCGCCTCGATGATGTAGTCGGCTGCCGACCCGCCGCCGTTGAAACGCTCGTCGATCACCGCGCCCTTCCTGTCCTGCTGCGCGAAGTAGTAGCGGTTGAAGCTGGTGTAGCCGGGCTGACCCGTGTTGGGCAGATACACATAGGCGAGCTGCCCGTTCGACAACTTGTCCACCAGACGCCGGTTGCTCTCCACCCATGCGCGGGTGCGCAGCGTCTGCTCGTTGGCGACGGGGATCACCGTCACCTGCTTCGCGCCATCCATCAGCGGACGGCTGTTAATCGCCAGCACGGTCTGACGATTCGCCGTGCCGTCGAGCAGCCGGTAGATGTTGTCCGGCGCCTTCAGCTCGATGCCGTTGATCGCGACGATGAAGTCGCCGACCTTGACGTCGACCCCCGGCGCCGCCAGCGGGGCCCGCAGATCGGGATTCCAGCTCTCGGTGTCGTAGATCCGGGCGATCTTGTAGCGGCCGGAATCAATCGTGAAGTCGGCGCCAAGCAGGCCGCCGGCCGCCCCCGGCACTTCCGGCATGTCGCCGCCGCGCACGTACGAGCTGTCTCTTATACACATCTCCGAGCCCACGAGACTTAATAGCACATCTCGTATGC